>NZ_JBYTBG010000012.1:0-124316 GCF_058788915.1 Brevibacillus sp. FW301-21C12A | reverse complement strand
TGGAGTGTAAACCAGCCATATAAAAAAGTGAAAAACTACGCTAGAGGAAGATCAAGCACGTTTAATGGTGAAGAGCTATTTTTATCCATCAATAACTTTTATTAGGGGTGTAAGAAGCGTGGAGAAAGAAATTGTTCGCGGAGCAAACAAGGAAATCATTGGGGATGGAGGCATGTTAGGAATTTCGAAGTTTGGGGTTGGTTCAAATTTCAATACTATTCAATCTCTGACAGATAAAAATAAGGGGGGCCGATTGTGCGCTTCTTCCTCTTCTTCAAGTAGTGGTGCTGCCACTATCGGTAAAAATAACCGATAATTCTTATTTTACTGGGGAAGACATCGTTTCCACATGAAGTTTATTAAGCCAAATTCAAAATGGAGCTTATTGACAACAATAGTTACCCGCTATTTTGAATTTGGCTATCTACATAACTTTTAAAAGAGTAGAACAAAAAATAAAATGATGGTGAATTAATATGACTTCTAATTATCGGATCAACAGATTTCTGTGTCATTCCTTACAGAATGGAGATGTAGTAGTTCAAACTGCAAATGGAGTAATGAAGATTCATGATAAAGATCTCATTGATTTAATTCAATCGTGGGATCGAACGGGCAAGAAAGAAATTTCAGAGTCTGTGCTTGAACAAATTTTCAAAGAAGAAAAAGAGGAGGTTATTGGTTTTCTAGCAAGCAATGGGTTAATACGTACAGTGAAAGAAAAAATGCTCCGAATAGATTCCGTTACTATTATGACCAATGATGATTTTTTAAGGTCAATATTAATGAATACATTAGTTGAAGATTTTCAAGAGAATCTGGCAATCACGTCACTTTCAGTTGATGACATGCAGCCTTGCGAGGAAAATGAATTATCCCTTGTATTTCTAAATCCCTATAACAAAAGTTTAGGAAAAAGAATCAGGGATAGACATATGGAATCAAGCAACTCTTATTTATTGATGAGTTATATATACAACAATAAATTTTATATGGACTCGCTTTATAACCGTAATTGGGTTAATCCATGTCATTGTTGCCATATAGGTCATATTGAATCGCATATGAGAATTGGAAGTGCTGATAATTTAACTTATCAGCAAGTCATTGACATGCTTTATTCTCTGGAGGAAGACATCAAAATCGGCGTTCCTTTAACCAATAGCCAACGAGTTATTATTGCATCATGTTTGATTAAGCGTATGCAATTACTTTTTCATGATTTTACTTACTCAAAAATTCATCATGAAGATATTAATAGAGCGATGGTCATGAAACTGGATAATTTTAAAATATATGAAGATACTTCGATTCATTGGGAGTTGTGTGATTGTTATGAATAACATAAGTGAAGATTTATTAGTAGAGCAGAGAAGAAAGAATGATTTTGCGAATCATTTACAAGCAGAAGTTCTCTCTAATAGTTTATTGGATCAAGTTGTTAAGATGCATCAGGAAGGATGCTGGATATCAGAAATAATGTATGAATATGAGGAAGAGCTACTAGAGTGGATGGAATTAGTGGAATTTACAGATATTATACCGGAGTATTACGAAAAATCATTCCAATTTAAAATCGAACAAAAAACTGTTGAACGTACTAGGAGCTGCCGAACATTTAAAGAGAATTGGAACATAAATACGGATGATTTTGGGATCATCCTTCGAGACTCATTCGGCAGATTTTCCAACACTTTAACCAAGAACTATCCTTCTGCTGGAGGCTTGTATCCGGTTTTACCGCTCGTATATGTATTTGACGAAGGTGTCTTAAAAGGGATTTCTGTTAAAGGATGCTATTTGTTTCATTCCTCGAAAAATGAACTGATTTTACTTAAAGAATACGATGAGGAACTTTTAAATTTAGTAATCAATCAAATTAACCCTTCTGACCGAAGTTTATTTTCTAAAATCGCTATTGGCTATGCCATTGATTTAAAAAGAGCTATCACCAAATACAGAAAACGAGGGTACAGATACGCATTAATTGAAATTGGCGCAATGTGTCAGAGTTTCAGGGAGACATTAAGTAGGTTTGACAGTAGCTTAGGTGAATTTTGTTTTGCGGGGTTTAATGACAATGCCTTGACTCATTTATCTGGCTTAAACGCAAGATTAGCGCCAGTAACATTAATTCAGTGGTTTGGTGAAAGAAATGATATTTGATGTGTCGAAAAGAAACTTTGGTTATAAGGACTCACTCTTCAACAATAGACCAGTTTATTTAGCGACTTCAAGAATCGGAACATTCAGGAGGGAAGACGGTGGAATAGGACCAGTAGATTGTGGCGCTATTTCTCAAAGAAAAAGAAAGTCAGTTTTAAAGGCGTTTTCTGAATCAATAGAGCGCAGAGCATTAGTAATTGGAGCTAGAGGGGACGCCATTGAGGGTTTGGCAGAATCGTTTGACATAATGAATAGTAAGGTTGCAAAGATTCCTAGACGATTTACGCAACTATGCAAGGAAGATTCTATCGTTTGTGATACCACGGGTACAGCAGCACACTTTAATAGTAAGTTGGCTCAATCAAATGCAATTAAAGAATTATTAGAGAAAAATTCAACGTTTCTTTTTTGGTATGGGAGACAAGGGAAAAAAATTGATTTATCTCAACACTATTCTATATACGTTAGTCTTTTTCAAGCAGAAGGATATCAAGTACAAGCATACGTAGAAGAGACATTTAAACCATTAAAAGTAGTATTTGTTTTTGCAAAGAATGCAAATCACATTACTCCCTTTACTTTTATGACAGGAGTAGGCTCAAGTATTTCTCTTTCGAATGCTATTCACAAGGGCTTGTCAGAAGCATATTTACTAAAAAACGTTTATGATGACTATTTTTATAGATACCAACTAGAAGGGCTTGAACCGAGTTCGTACACGGCGATTGTCCTAAAAGCCCAAACTGATAGCGAATGTCTAAAACACCTTGAACTGTTCAACAAGCTGGATACTTATCAAGAAGTGGACGAAGATATCACGCTGTCTGAAGCCGAGGTAGAAACTGATCTGATTGTGAAAAATTTACCAGTTTGGGTCAAAGAGTTGCACACTACAGTTTTATATCAAACCGTAAATAAAAATCTAATTATCATTAAAGCATATTCGCCTAATCTCTATAATCATGTTGCACTGAAAACGTATATTGATCTTGATAGAGATGTGAACAGGTATACAGTTAATTTAACTCAGGATACTTTGAATCATATACCAACGTGTCCAATATTATAAAGGAGCTTTTCCATGTATTATGTAACGAATAGTCCCAATCATGGACATGCTTTTGTGGCAAATCGAATATGGATAAACAAAGGAATATTTCAGTGCGGGTATTCCAATTGTTATGTAGATTGTGCAATACACAAAGCTGCCTATGGAAATTCAGTGAAGAATAACACCAGGAAAGCAATGGCTGCTGCAATTGGGGAACACCTTGAAAGGCTAGCGCTTTTTGCCCCAAGGATGAAGGCAATTCAGGAAAATGGTAGCGCCAGCACAGAAGCCTTTAATTTAATAACTGGAGATACAATAAAAATACCTTTGGATTTTGTCATTTTAGAGTATGGCCATCCGGTTTTTAAAGATAAAGATATGCATAGCTCTTTCAGTGATACTTGTGGAGTAGCTTCACATACTTCCAGTGCTTATGCAATAGAAGCAGCATTTTTAGAATTTATCGAAAGACAGTCGCTAATACATACATGGTTAACTAAGAAAGCAGGAAGATTACTATCATTAAAATTATTGGAAAAACAAAGTGTTTACAATATTATACAAATGAGCAAGACATATAAAGGAATTCAGGAGTTTTACTTGGTTGATATTTCAATAACGGATGACGTCCATGTCGTACTAGCTTTAGGTTTTGGAAAAGAGTCTTTCAGTATTGGGGCAGGGGCACATTGGAATCTGTTAGATGCGGTTAATCGAGCCATGAATGAGTATTTTCAATTTATGACTGGTTTTTGGGGAAGGGAGAACGAGGGGGAAAGTATAGACGGCGACTTGTATTATGACTTTTGTAACTCATTAAGCCCAGAGAAATTTCGAGAAGAATACGCATTCTTGACTGATAATAAAAGGCAGCTTGAGGAGAATATTCCCTTAACGAAAACATCTCAAAAAGACACGTTCATTGAAAGAGTTCAAAGAGTGGTAAATGATCTAGATATTTCTGTTTACGCAACGTGTGTTCCTGAAACAATGGAATTCAACACAAAGGTTGTTAAAGTATTCTCACCTGATTGTTATCCGCATATGAATACTGCCTTACTTGATCCACAAGAATATCGCTTCTCCAGAAAATTTGATCGATCTATATATAAAAACCTGAACAAGCTGATACCGTTCCCATAAGAAACACTTACATGGTTTGCTAAAGGATTCATTACGCCTGAAAATGTAAAAAAATCAAAAAGAGAAAGGAAAAGGAACCGAATGCTTAGAAAATCATACGAATTTTTTATCGTATTTATCAAGTCGATGATCGATGAAAAAATTGCGTTAGCCTGGTCGATCCTGTTGCCTCTGTTGTTGTTTTTTTCTATCAATTACAGTTGGTTCCACGCCAAGCCGGATGTTTCGAAAGCTGTTTATTACTACGCCAGTTTTTGGGCCTTCTCTGCAGTGCTGGTAGTGTTTAACGGGATTGGGCTAAGATTAACCGATTTTCGAGAGTTAGGCATCCTGAAAAGCTTTGTCTTCATCTGCGGCTCAAAAGTTCCTATTATCGTGGGACTTTTACTCAGTCAAATTGTTTTTGGGCTGGTTAGTCTCGCTTTGTTTACGGTTGTTATTTCCATCGTCTTTGATTACCCTATTTTTCTTCTGTTTTTCACTGCTACGTGTACCTATTTGGTCGTTTTACTCCCGCTTTTTATGTTGTCTCTCTCGATTGCAAGCTTGTCGGTAAGGGCTTCATCTGCCTATACGCTTGTCAATATGCTGATTTTTCCGGCGACGTATTTGGCTATCTATCGTGGCGAGTCTACCGATTTTTTTACTACTATCCTTTACTATTTAAATCCGGTTGAATATGTGTTTCGCTTTTCCGTGTTTACCTATGATGCATTGACCAATAACCTTCACCTGAATAGTAACCACCTGTTTCTTTTGGTCATTTCGCTGGTCTACATCGCGATTGGGGTCATTGCATGGTCGAAAATAAAAATCGCTTCAACCGTAAGAAGAACCTAATCTAAAACAGGAAAGAGTGGAGAACAGATGATCGAATTAAAAAATATATCGTTTTCCTACCCGAAGAGTGAAAAGAAAGCGATCAATCAACTGAATATGAAACTGGAGGCAGATAAGGTCAATGTGGTCATTGGCCTGAATGGGGCAGGGAAAACAACGCTTTTTGATTTGCTGACGGGAGTGTTGGCGATTCAGGAAGGCGCGATTGACGGAATCCCTCAAGCGAAAGAAATCGTATATCAAACGCAAAGCTTGTACTTTTCCCCCATTTTGAAAGGCAGGGACATTGCGCGACTTATTTTACATATAGCGGACAGAGCGTTCGATAAAAATCCAGAGATGTGTTTGTCTCTGCTGGATGACCGAGAAAGAGAACTGGTCAGGGAGCTTTGGAATCGGAAGTTTGGGCAAATGTCTGTTGGCGAAAGGAAGTGGCTGCTCGTCACCTTGTTTGCCGAGATCAACAAAAGCTTCTATTTGTTTGATGAGCCTACGAGTGGGGTTGACCCTTCGGCCAGATTAAAAATATTGAACAAGATTGCGGGCATAGCCAAAAAAGCCGGGCACACCGTTATGATGTCGACTCATCAATTGCAGGAGCTGGAATTTATCGATTGCAAAATTTTCATTCTTCATGCGGGGAATGTGAAGTATGCAGGCTCCTACCAGGATTTGCTGACTACGTACAATACCCCTAATCCGGACAGGGCGTTTCAGTACTGTATCGAAAGCGATGACCGCTCCTTGGGAATTGCCCATTACTAAATCCATTCATTATATAAGCAAAAGGCATTGTCGGCGGAAGAGAGACAATGCCTTTTCGCTGTTCAGGCTGAACGCAAACCTGATTTGCTGCTCAACGCTCCAAAGTCTTCGTTTGTTCAATAGCTGGCCAGACTTGCTGCTTGCGGAAGCTGGCGGGATCGTAATCACGGGCGTATGCGGCGGAGGATTTCCTATCCAGTTCGGACCCACGAGCAAGTAGCGTGCTGCCTCTTGCCGGGTTGAGCGGTTGGAGACGTTGCGAAACGTATTCGTGTACACATCCAGCATTTGCACGGTAAAATAGCGGTTTTGCGGATTGGCAGGCTCGGCCAACATAACAGAAACGAAACGAGCAGGGAACGATTTTTCTCGCGGAACGAAGCATGCTTATCCTCCTGTCGGCGAGCGGGCAATCTGGTGAATAGTGCTATTTTTCTTGGCGGGACGGCTGTTTTATACGAGGACAAAAAGCCGTCTTGCGCCTTTGCCCGGGGACAGACAGGAGCGGTCTGCCTGCACGCAATCCGCTCTACAAAAGTTGAGGCGAAAGTAATAAAAAAACAAATCATTAACCATTTATATCCAGGAAATACGATTCATTTTTCCCTGTAATTTCTAAATCATCTTTGTAATAGGAAAATAATCCCGGTAAAATGAGGGGGTTCGTGAAAAAAACAGATTGAGGGGTTTAGCATGAGAAGACAAGCCTGGCTATCATCTTTATTTGCATGCATGTTCGCTTTTGCGGCCGTGCTCCCTGCGAGTGCAGCAGGGAACTACAATATTGTGGAAAGCGGAACGAAGGTCGAGATGGAAGGGAAGTTTTCCTTCACGGTTCCGGAAAACATGATTTTTCTCAACAAAGACGACACGATCAAAATGGAGCAGGAGCATGGGGACATCCCGACCATGAACGAGATCGGGAGCGTCCACCCGATTGAAGATAATCAGAATTGGGCCTTGTTCATCGAATACGAGGACACGGGACACATCAGCGACGACGAGCAAAATGAGATTGATGCCGAAGCGCTGCTGCAAAGTTACAAGGACGGCACAGAAGAGGGAAACAAGCAGCGCAAGCCGGAGGAGCAGTTCCACGTCATCGGCTGGAACGTAAAGCCGTCCTACAATGCCGCCACACACGAGCTGGAATACTCGATGCTGGCCGAGACCGCGCAAAAAGATCAGTTTTTGAACTACAAGCTGCAAGTGTTGACGAGAACGGGCCATGTCTCCTTCATTCTGGTCACCGATGTTCCGTCTCTCGTGCAGGACAAGCAGACGTTGCGGGACAAAATCTTGAAAAACTTCGTGGTCAAGGAAGGGCATCGCTACACCGACTTTAACGCGGAGACGGACAAGGTCGCCGAGTTTGGGCTGACAGGCTTGATTCTCGGCGGACTGGGCGTAGCCGCCGCGAAGAAGCTGGGGCTTTTGGCGTTGATTCTGGCGTTTGCGAAAAAAGGCTGGATTTTGATTGTGGTCGCATTGGGAGCGCTGGGCGGCCTGGTGAAAAAGCTGTTGAACAAAAAGAAAAACGGCCAGCCGCCTGCCGATTCGGACGAGGAAAAGCCGTCCGCCTGATGAGTTGGGCATAGAATAGGAAATATAGAAAGAAGAGACAGCCGAATCCTGCGCAAACGAGCGAGCGGAAACAGGCTGTCTTTTTCTACGGGGAAAAAGCCGAGCCGTGTCGTGCCGCGCCAAGTCGAGCCGAGGAAAAAAAGCCAGAATGACAAGCAGTAGGGGGAGAATACAATGGAAGAGGAAAACGTTTTGTGGAGGTAGCCGTGGAACATCATCTGGACCTTTTTGTGATGAAGTACGGATATGTGGGCGTCTTTTTCTCGCTTGCGCTTGGCGTAATCGGGCTGCCGATTCCCGATGAAGTGCTGATGACGTACACAGGGTACGCGGTATCGCGGGGAATGCTGCTGATGCCGTTTGCTGTGCTGAGCGCTTTTTTTGGCGCGGCGGCAGGCATCACGATCAGCTACGCGATCGCCTGCAAATGGGGACTGCCGCTTCTGTTCAAAGTGGGGCCGTATCTTTACATCACCCCGAAAAAAATCGAGTCGACGCAAAAGCTGTTCGCCAAGTACGGTCCCTTTTTGCTGATCGTCGGCTACTTTTTGCCGGGCGTGCGCCACATCACGGCTTACCTGGCGGGGATGTCTGCGATGAAGTACGGCAAGTTTGCCGCTTTTGCCTACACGGGAGCGCTGCTGTGGAGCCTGACTTTTTTGCTGCTGGGAAAAATGTTGGAGCGGGAGTGGTACAAGGTAGTCGTCTACATCCGGCATTACGGCTTGACGTTTTTGCTGATCGGCTGCGCGGTCGGCATCGCCGCTTATTTGCTGGTGAAGTACAGACAGAGCCTGAAAACATGAGCGGGAGAAAAGTTGGAAAAAAGTTCTTTACAAACCGACGGTCGGTTTGTATTATTAGATCATCAGCAAGCCATCATGATGCTTTTCATCCTACATTTATAAGGAGAGTTGTCCCGTGTTCATGACCTTGTTCTGGATTTTTGTTGACCTGATTCCTTTCTTCGTCGCCTTTCAGGTGCAGCCGCCTGCGCTCGGCTTCGCCATCGGGTTTGTGCTCGCGCTGTTGATCTACCTGTTTCAGAAAAAGAAGTTTGGCGAAGTAACGACGATCATTGCGATCAAGGTGTTTTACTTCTTTTGCGGTTTCTGGATTACCCTCTTGTTCCCTGCGTTTCACCTGTTTGATTTTACCCAACTGTTCATGTACGCCATCCTCGCTGTGGCAGCCACCTGGTCGTTGTGCATCAAAAAGCCGTTTACGCTGCAATATGCAAAAAAAGTGGTGCCCGCCGAGTTTACTTCGCATCCGCTGTTTCTGGCCTCCAACTTTTGGCTGACATTGATTTGGGCAGTCGCGTTCGGGCTGTCGCTCATTTGCTCCGTGCTGTTTGCGCTCGCTGTCATTTCCGGAGATACGGGCGTCATGCTGGTCAACATCTGGAACATCATCGGGCTTGCCGCGACTATTTTTGTCCGTCCCGTTGTGAAGCATTACTTTTTGAAAAAGCGAGGTTAACAAAAGAGGGCAGCACAATGGTGTGTATGCCTGCTATTTTGCTCTACTGCAAACCGACAGTCGGTTTGTGGTGGAATCTGAAAGGAAGAAAGCAGACATGGAGAAGAAAAAGCTGAATCCAAAAGCAATCGTGGCCGTCGTTTGTTTGATCGTGGCGGCGGTCGTGGGTTACTACGGCTACCAGAGCTATTTTTACGTCAAGACGGAGGATGCGGTAGTCACTGGAGAGATATACAAGATCGCGTCCAAGCAGGCCGGAAAGCTGACAAACGTGCGCGTGGATGTGGGCAGCCAGGTCGAGAAGGAGCAGATCGTGGCAGAACAGGAGCAGCTCAACGCCGCCAGCCCTACCCAGGTGGAAAGCTTGATGATCCGCTCGCCGATCAGCGGGGTGATCTTGCAAAAAGTCGCCAAGGAAGGCGAAGTGGTGGGCGCAGGCAACACCGTGGCGCTGGTCGTAGACAAACGGCAACTGTACGTGGAGGCGCACGTGGAGGAAGCAGAGGCAGGTTATGTCCAGGTCGGGCAACAAGTGGACATCGAGCTGGATAAGTACCCGGGCCAGCGGTTTCGCGGGACCGTCAACCGGATTGGCGAAGCGACGCAGTCGACGTTTTCTCTGCTGCCCCCGGTGAATGCGAGCGGCAATTTTACGAAGGTGAGCCAGCGCATTGCCGTGAAAATCACGTTTGACGAAGGACCGTACGATTTTCAGCCAGGCTTGAATGCCCATGTGTCCATCCATGTGCGATAAGGATGTGTAGCTGATGAGTCCACAGGAAAATTTTTGGCCGGGCGTTTTTGCGATTGTGCTGGGCACGTTCATGGCGGTGCTGGATACGAGCATCGTCAACATAGCGATTCCGGAAATGATGAACGTGTTCGGGGCGTCGACGGAAGAAATCCAATGGGTCGTGACCAGCTACACATTGACGATGGCCGCCGTCATTCCGCTGGCAGGCTTTCTCGGCATCCGGTTCGGGATCAAAAAAAGCTACCTCGCCAGCCTGTTTTTGTTCACGCTCGGCTCGCTGTTGTGCGGCCTGGCGGTCAGCAACGCTACGATGATCGCGGCCCGGATCGTCCAGGCGGCAGGCGGCGGACTGATGATGACGCTCGGTCAGTCGATGATCCAGCTTGTCGTGCCGCGGGAAAAAATGGGGCCAGCGATGGGAGTATTCGGCATCTCGGTTTTCGTCGCTCCCGCTGTCGGGCCGACGCTCAACGGGTATTTCGTGGAGCAGCTCGACTGGCGTTTCATTTTTACGGTGAACATTCCGTTCGGGATGTTGGCGATGCTTCTGGTCTGGCGTTTTTTGCAGGAAAGCGAAGCGAACCGCAAGCAGCCGTTTGATCTGGCGGGCTTCGTCTGGTCGGCGATTGCGTTGGTCAGCCTGCTGCTCGCCGTCACCAAAGGGGAGGAGAAGGGCTGGGACTCGTTTTACATCGTCTCCTTGTTGATGAGTGCTTTGCTAGGCGGCTGTCTGTTCGTCATGCGCGAGCTGTCGACTGCCCATCCGCTGGTCGATGTTCGCCTGCTTGCCAACCGCCCGTTTACGCTCGGGCTGTTGGTGAACAGTCTGATTATGGTCGGCAATTTCGGTGTGATCTACCTGCTTCCGATCTATTCGGAGAACATGCTCGGCAAAACGGCGATGGATACCGGGCTGATGATGCTGCCGCAGGCGCTCGCTTCCGGGGTGGTGACGCCGCTATGCGGCATGCTGGCGACGCGCATCGGTCTGAAGCCGCTGATTGTCGGCGGGCTCGTGTTGTGCATCGTGCCCGGCTATTTTCTCAGCCAGGTCGATCTGGACACGAATGTGACGACGATTTATTGGCTGCTCGCCTTGCGCGGAGCCGGACTGGGCATGTGTCTGATGACGTCCATGCAAATTCCGCTGGTGGCCGTGTCCGAGCCAGCGCGCGTACCGGCGGCTTCGGTTATCACGAATATTTCCCGGCAGGTCGCGACCTCGATCGGGATTGCCGGACTGATTTCCCTGTTTTCCCGCAGAGGCGCCGAGCATGCGGCACAGATGAGCGAGCAAGTGACGGCCACACGGCAGCCTGTGCTGGAGGCGCTGTCCCAGTGGCAGCAAATGTACGCGGCCAAAGGGCTGTCGTGGACGGAGGCGTATGCTGCGGCCAGCGGGCTACTCGGTCAACTGGTCAAAAAATACGCGGCTGTCGCGGCGCTGCAAGATAGCCTATTTGTGGCTATGCTCGTGCTGGTGGCGGCGTTTTTGACCGTGCTGCTCGTAAAAGAAAACAGGGCAGCCCTGCAAGCAGGCAAGGAAGCGGCACAGTCCGCTATCTCCGAGTAAAGCATTTTTTCTCCATAGCATAAAAGGAGGGTTCTCTCATGAAATGGCGCAAATGGATGGCGGCGTTGGCAGGAAGTACGGCGATTGCTTGCCTGGCAGGCTGCGGCTCGGTGCAGCCCACAGCCTTAACACCTGCAACGCCAGCCTCTGCTCAAGAGGCAGCAGGGGAGGAAGCGGGTACGCACTCGTTCAGCGGGAAAATGGTCGGCATCGAGGAAGTCACGATTTATCCCAAGACGGCAGGGCGAGTGGCCGCCGTCTTCCGCGATACGGGCGATCGGGTAGAAGCGGGCACGCCGCTTTTGGCGCTGGAGACGGTCGAGCTGGAAGCGAGCCTGCAAATGGCAAAAGCCGAACTCGCCTCGGCGCAGGCAAAATGGGAGGAAGCGAAGGCAGGAGCGCGGGTGGAAGACTTGCAGTACGCCAAAGCGGGCTGGCAGCAGGCGCAAAGCAAGTACGAGGACGTCAAAAACGGCAAGCGGCCGGAGGAGCTTGCGCAACTGGCAGCGGCGGCGCAATCGGCGAAATCGGTCTACGATGCCGCCAAAGCGAAGCAGGCACGGGCAAAGACGCTCTACGATCAAGGGGGGGCTTTCCAGCCAAAGCCTGGAGGACGCACAGACTGCGTTGGCGCAGGCAGAAGCACAGTACGTCCGTGCCCAGGAAGAGCTGAGGCTGGCCCGGCAAGGAGTGACGCAGCCGACGCTGCAATCGCTCGCAGCCAATGTCGAGCAGATGAAGGCGCTGTACGACAAGACGAAAAACGGCCCGACGAAGGAACAGCTCGCCCAGTATGAGGCGGGTGTCCAAAAGGCGCGGGCCGCTGTCCAAAATGCCCAGTACCAACTGGACAATGCAACGCTGAAAAGCCCAATCAAAGGCTACATCAGCATGAAAAGCATCCAGCCGGGCGAGCTGGCAAACGCGAGCATGCCTGTCATGAGCGTGGTGAACACAGACCAACTGTATGTCGTGATCGGCGTATCGGAGGCAGAGCTCGCCCGTTTTTCCCTGAACAAGAAAGCCGATGTATTCGTCGAAGCGCTTCAGCGCCACGTTCCGGGCAAGGTAGCGCGGATCAGTCCAAAGGCAGACGCTGGAACGAATACGTACACGGTGAAGATTCTCGTGGACAATCCAAAAGGAGACCTCCGTTCCGGGATGACTGGCGTAGTTTCGCTTTAATGCTTCCGGAGAGCCAGGCTGTTCTCGACGAGCCGGACAAATTCGCGCTGCTCCTCGCCGGAGGCGTTTGCCTTTGCCAGCTCCAGCACATCGTGCAGAGAGCTTCGTTCTGACCAGGGGCTTTCGCGAAGAATCTCGGCAAACTCGGCGACAGAAGCGAGAAATTTCAACTCGGGCGACAATGTCTATTCCCCCCTTTTGCCTATGAGACGTGGAAAAAAAAGGAACGTTACAGTCGCTGCGGCCTTATTGCGCGAATCTTTTTGCGATTTTCTGGCTCGCGGCTCTTTCAGCTAGTATGATGGGGAAAAGGGAGGCGATACGATGAACGCATACAGCTATTATTGCTCTACACGCATCGAAATGGGGACAGGCAAAGCTGGGGAGCTGCCGAAGCTTTTGCACGATCTGCAAAAAGGCACGTCTGTCCTGCTGGTCAGCGATCCGGGGGTCATCAAGGCAGGGCTGGTCGCGCCGATCCAGGAGGCGCTGACGGCAGCCGGTTTTCAAGTGACGCTGTTTGATCGGCTCAGCCAAAATCCGCGCGATACGGAATGTCTGGAAGGGGCAGTCCTGTTTCGCGACACAGCCGCCGACATGGTCGTAGCGATTGGGGGCGGCAGCGCGATGGATACGGGCAAAACAATTGCGCTGTGCGGGCCAAACGGCGGAACGCCCGCCGACTACGCAGACGGGCGACTGGCCTATGAAAACATCGCGCCGATCATCTGCGTCCCGACGACAGCGGGAACTGGCTCGGAAGTGACGCGCTCTGCCGTAATTACGGAGGCTGCCACGCACCGGAAAATGACGCTCAAGCACGCAGCGCTGCGGCCAGTCCTGGCCGTGCTCGACCCGGCTTTGACGTACAGCGTGCCTGCTGCCGTCACCGCTGCTACCGGAGTCGACGCGCTCGTTCACGCCATCGAAGGCTACACGTGCAAGGTGACGAATCCGATCTCGCAAGCGCTCGGGGCCAAAGCGATGCAGACGATTGTGTCCGCTCTGCCCGCAGCCTACGCAGACGGGAAAAACGAAGCGGCCCGGCACGCGATGCTCGAAGGCAGCCTGCTTGCGGGACTGTGCTTTGGCTCTGCGGATGTGGCGGCTGTTCACTGCCTGGCCGAAGCGTTAGGCGGGCTGTACGATACGCCGCATGGAGTGGCAAACTCCGTCTTTTTGCCGCACGTCCTGCGCTTCAATGCTGCGGAAAACAAGCCGATGCACGCGGATCTCGCCCGCTACATGGGCTTTGCCGCAGATGCCGACAGCGAAGAGGTTGCAGTAGACAAGCTGATCGCGGGCATTGCCGAGTGGACAAGCAGCTTGCACATCCCCAAGCTGAAAGACTTGCCCGGCGTGCGCGAAGAAGACTTCCCCCGCATCGTGGAGCTGTCGATGCAAAACGGCTCGACGCCAAGCAACGTCCGCACGATTACGGCGGACGATTACATGAGCATTTTGGTCGAGGCTTATCAGGCGTAGTTTTTTCTTGCCCGCTGTTCAAATATCTTGTAAAATTAGGAAATCTTTGTGGTGTGACGGTCGCTTATAGTCAATGGAAAAAAACGAGGAAAAGAGGTCGATTGCCGCTACGATTACACAAACAAGAGAGGTACTTACATGAATTTAGCTATTAACGTAACGCAACATCAGCTAATGGACGTGCTGCTCAACGTAGCCGTGGCGCGTCCCGTCTTTATTTGGGGAGCGCCGGGGATCGGAAAATCTGCCCTTGTCGAAGCGTTCGCTCAGCAGGTAGGCTTGCCCTGCGTCTCCCTTTTGGGGAGTCAGTTGGCGCCGGAGGACATTATCGGCGTTCCGCAGATCGTGGAGGGAAAAAGCAGGTTTTGCCCGCCGGCGCAAATCGCGCGGGAAGAGCCGTACTGCCTGTTTCTCGACGAGCTGAATGCGTGTTCGCAAGAGGTGCAAAAAGCGTTTTACAGTCTGATTCACGAGCGCAGAATCGGGGATTACCACTTGCCGGAAGGCTCGATTGTGATCGGGGCGGGGAACCGCGCCCAGGACAGCGCGATTGTCAAGCCGATGTCGTCCGCGCTCATCAACCGGATGTTCCATGTGCAGCTTCTCGTCTCCCATGAGCAGTGGCTGAGTTGGGCGTACGCCAACGGGATTCATCCGTACGTGCTGCAATTTTTGCAGGTGCGTCCCGACTATTTGTGGTCGCAGCCGCCCAAGACGGAGGAGCCGTTTTCCACGCCGCGCTCCTGGCATATGCTCTCGGATGCGCTGCACGAATTTGGCGAAGGGCTGACCAGCGAGATCGTCGGGGTGCTCGCCTATGGCTGCCTGACGCCGCAGCATGCCGCACAGTTCAAGGCTTTTCACAAAAACCTTCAGGGCAAGTACCAGCTCAACCGCATTCTGGAGGGCGAGGCGTCGTTCCCGAGTGCGCCGGAGGACCGGGACGTGCTGTATTTCCTCGCCGATTCGTTCCGCGCCCAGATCAAAAAAGAGCTGCCGCCAGACAAAGCTTCCGTGAGCGATGGGCACAAGCGGTTTGCGCATCGGGCCAAGGCTCTGCTCAAAGACTTGTCTGCGATCTCGCTGGAAATGGCGCAGATGGTCGTCGCCCGGCACGAGGACGGGGACGGTTTGCCGGACTGGTTTGTCGTCGAGGTCATTCGCGACTTGCCGCGGCTGGCGATGGACAGAAAGGGCAAGTAGCCGATGGCCAAAGGACAGAGAGGGCAGAGCGACCCGGCGACGCAAAACTACCAGCAGGCAGTGCAGTTTTTGGCGCATCACCCGATGTTTGGGCCGCTTTGCTCCCGTGCCCATTTTTTTCGCGCGGAAAACAACTTGTGCCCGGAGAACGGCTGGGCCGTCGTGACCGCGAGCGGAAGCATTCACGTACACCCCAAGCGCAGGGGAGCGGTGGAGGAATGGATTTACGTTCTCGCACATGCCTTGCTGCACCTAGGGTTTGGGCACTTTGTGGAAAAAGAGCAGCCCGCGCTGTGGAATATCGCCTGCGACTGCTACGTCACCCGCTTTTTGAAGGACATGAAGCTGGGCAAGCCTCCCGCTGAGATGGCGTACGCGCTAGAACTGGCGGGAAAAAGCGAAGAGGAGCTGTACAAGTGGTTTGTCGAGCACGGCGTGCCCGAGCAGATGAAGCTGTTTGGAACAGGCGGAGAAAGACAGCCGGATATGCTGTTTTCCGACAAATACGTCCGCTACAGCTACAAGCGGGACGTGAACTGGGAACGGCTCCTGGGCATCGGGCTGTCGCAGGCCGTGCAGAGCGCGGTCAGCGTGGCGGGCGGGTATGCGGATGCGCTGGGGAATGAGGAAAGCAAGCTGTCGGACGCGCAAAAGGCGAAGCGCTGGTTCATCAATCACTACCCGCTGCTCGCTTCCCTCGCCAGCCACTTCACGATCATTGAGGATTCGCTCATTTGCCAGCGGCTGCAAATATCGGTGGCCGCCATTGATGTGACCTCGCAGGAGATTTTTATCAACCCGGCGGCAGGGCTGGACGAAGAGGAATGCAAGTTCGTGATGGCCCACGAGCTGCTGCATGCGGGCTTGCGGCACCATGAGCGCTGCCAGGGACGGGACCCGTATTACTGGAACGTGAGCTGCGACTACGTCATCAATCAATGGCTGATGGAGCTTGGCGTCGGGCGCTTTCCGCAGATTGGCGGTCTGTACGATCCCGATTTGAAGGGTTTGTCGGCAGAGGCCATCTACGACCGGATCGTGACCGATATGCGGACGTACCGCAAGCTGTACACGCTCAGAGGAATCGGCATGGGCGATATGTTGGACGGGGACGACCCGCGCTTTTGGGAAAAGGGACCGGGGACGACGCTGGACGACTTTTACCGCAGCGCGATGTCGCAAGGCTTGATCTATCACCAGGAGCGGGGCCGCGGGCTTTTGCCGGCCGGCTTGGTGGAAGAAATTCGCGCTCTCGGCCAGCCGCCGATCCCGTGGGATGTGCAGCTCGCGCGCTGGTTCGACGAGCATTTTCCGCCGCTGGAAAAAAGACGCACGTATGCCCGCGCCAGCCGCAGGCAATCGTCGACGCCGGACATCGCCCGTCCTGCCTGGGCGCATCTGGAGACGGACCAGCTCGCGCGCACGTTCGGCGTCGTCATTGACACGTCCGGCTCGATGGACAGCAAGCTGCTCGGCAAGGCGCTGGGAGCGATTGCGAGCTACAGCGAGGCTCGCGACGTCCCGTATGCGCGGGTTGTGTTCTGCGACGCGCAGGCTTACGATGCCGGCTACCTCTCCCCGGACGATATCGCGGAGCGCGTCAGCGTCAAAGGGCGCGGCGGAACCGTTTTGCAGCCAGGCATCGACCTGTTGGAGAAGGCCGCCGATTTCCCGAAGGACGGCCCGATCCTCGTCATCACGGACGGGGAGTGCGATCGGCTCCGCATCACGCGCAGCCATGCTTTCATGCTGCCAAAAGGAAAACATTTGCCGTTTGTGCCGAGAGGCCCGGTTTTTCGGATGGAATAATGGAAAAGCACCGCCTAGTGGCGGTGCTTTTCCAGTTCCGAAAAAAATGAAATAAGCGGAAAATGGAAATGAAAAATACAAGCAGCGCGGCGAAGACGACCTGCACCATGCTTGTTGTCTCACACTTCCACTGGTACGAGCGAACGGTATAAGCTATTCTGTATAATAAATCTGAAAATTAGCAAGAACGGGGAACATAGCCATGACAGAACAGGAGAGCAAAGAGAGAAAACTGCTTTTGCAAGAGGTAGAAGGGCTGCTGTCGCTCATCACTGTGCCGATTCTCGTCGTCGATGCGACGGGGCATGTCATCCACGCCAATCAGGCGGCTGAGCACGTCTGGCAGCGTTCTTTGGCTGTTCTCCTGACGAAAAGCTTGCAGGCGTTCGTCGCTACGTCCAAGCTGCTCGGGTTCGTCAAAAAAGGCAAGCCGCTGCGCGATTTTCCGGTCGAGATCGTGGACGGGAGCGGCAAACGCCTTCCGTGTCTTTGTCGGCTGCACCCGCTGTACATCGACCAAAAGCCGGAGGGCGCGATCTTGCAGTTCACGCGGCAGCAGATGGAGACGGAGCAGGAAAAAAACCGCAAATACGTCACGCGCTATACGTTTGCGGACATTCGCGGGAACAGCGAGGCGATTATCGCCTTGAAAGACTCGGCCAGAAAAATCGCGAAAAGCGACTCGACCGTGCTCATTCGCGGGGAGAGCGGCACCGGAAAGGAAGTGCTCGCCCAGTGTCGATCCACCAGGCCAGCTCGCGCAGCGACGGGCCGTTTGTCGCGATCAACTGCGCAGCGATACCGGAGGCGTTGCTGGAAAGCGAGCTGTTTGGCTACGAGGAAGGGGCGTTTACGGGGGCGAAAAAAGGCGGCAAGGCAGGGCGGTTCGAGCTGGCCTTGAACGGCACGCTGTTTCTCGATGAGATTGGCGACATACCGCCGTTTTTGCAAGCCAAATTGCTCCGCGTCCTGCAGGAGCGGCGCATCGAGCGGGTGGGCGGCTCGGAAAGCATCCCGGTCGATGTCCGGCTGATTGCCGCGACGCACAAGGACCTCGACGCGATGATCGTCAGCGGCCAGTTTCGCGAAGATTTGTACTATCGGCTGCACGTCATTCCGCTGTACGTCCCGCCATTGCGCGAGCGCAAAGAAGACTTGTACGACCTGATCCACTACTATTTGAAGCTGTTCGCGGACAAGCTCGGCAAAGAGCCGAAGCTCTTTACGGCGCAGGCGCTGAAATGCCTGATCGACTACCATTGGCCCGGCAATATACGCGAACTGGAAAACACGCTGGAGTACATCGTGAATCTGGAGATTGGCGACCTCGTGACGATCAGCAGCCTGCCTGCGATCATTCGCGGAAGCCGGACGAGCGAGGAAGGGCTGGCTACACAGTCGCAGAGCCAGGCAACGCCATCTGCACCGCTTGCTTCTGCCACTCCGGCGCCACAGGCGGCAGAGCTTTCCCTGGAAAAAACCGAGGAACAGCTCATTTTGCAGGCGGTGCAGCGTTTCGGAAAAAGCACCGAGGGCAAGCGCAAGGCCGCCGAGTTTTTGGGCATCAGCGTCGCTACGCTGTACAGACGCTTGCAAAAGCTAAGCCGCAAGTGACGGCCTCACGCAGACGAAAACAGAGGAAAAACGCAATGAGAAGGAGGCCAAAGCCCCAACTTATATCCCGGACAAGCTGGAAATGGGGACGCAAAACCATGAAGGCATTGCAGGAATCGCGCCCGCCATCGACTTTATCGCCTCGCTCGGGACAGGGAGCAATCGCCGCGAGCGGCTCGTTTCCGCTTTTGCCAACCTGGAGCAGTACGAAAACCGTCTGGCTGAGCTGATGCGCAACGAGCTGCGACAAATCGCAGGCGTAACGCTCTATCAGGCAGCCGCTGGCGTGGCGAAAACGCCGACTGTCGCCTTTCGTCTGGACAAGCTCGCGCCGGAAGAAGCATGCCTGCAAATGGCCGAGCAGCACAGCGTCTTTATCGCGAGCGGCGATTTTTACGCCTCCCGCCTGGCGGAGTTGGCCGGAATTGCGCACAGCGGCGGCTGGATTCGCGCCGGAATCGCTCGGTACAACACAGAAGAGGAAATTTGGCGCCTGATAAAAGGCGTGCAGCAGCTCATGCGGTAAGACCGAGACGGCATTTCCCGCCCGCATGCATAAAAAACCCGGACTCTCGCAAACTATAAACAATCATCAGAAGAGGAAGCGGGGAAGGGAAATGCTCCACTATCCAGGCATTTACTATGCGATTTTTGGCCTGATTTTTTTGGTAGGGCTGTTTTTGACCATCCGCTACGCCAAACGCCAGGAGACGAAGGAAGTGGACAACAACATCAGTCAGACGACCGTCAAGCACAAAGTTCTCGGGAATGTGGGGATGCTGTTTTACTTGGGGGCGTTTGCGGTGCTGCTCGCGATATTGCTGATCTCCGTACTCGTATATTAGCGTTGGGGAGGCGAGAGTAACACAATGGACAAAAAAAGGTATTACGTATCTGTTCAGGCAGGGACGATCATGGAAAATCAGGGCGACTCCGGGTACGAGTTCGAGATTGAAGCGACGGATCGCCAGGTTCACGCGCTGAAAAGCTTGTTTGAGGAAAGGACCGAGTATGAGTTTGGCACCTTTTTGCGCGGGCATGTCGTCGCGATTCCTTATCATTTTGACGAGGAAAACGATCAATACGACAACTGCCTGAAGCAAATATACAGCGCCATTTACGAATGCGGAACAGAGGAGACGAAGCAGCATATCCAATCCATGGGCGTACTGAATATGTGAGCGGGCCGGACATCCGGCCGAATCCGGCCGTCTAAAGCGAGGCTCACCCCCTGTCCGGATCGTAGCCGTACCCCGGGTATTTGACGACGGGCCATTTTTGCTTGCGCAAGGCGTCCAGCAACTCCGGGCCTACGTTCAGATTGGAAGCGACCAACTCGTGCGGCGTGAGCGCCATCCACTGGTTGAGCGAGACGTCGACGAAGCGGTCGCTTTTGAACATTTCCAAAAACCAGACTGTCTCGTTTCCCGTATTTTGAAAGTAATGCCCTGTCGCAAAGGGCACATAGCCGACATCGCCCGCCCGGTAGTCAAACGTGCGGGCTGTTCCATTTCCGGCAAAAACGGTCATGCGAGCCTGGCCGGAAATGTAGTATTGCCACTCGTCGTTGTTCGGATGCCAGTGCAGCTCGCGCACACCGCCTGGCGTCAGAGCCATGTTCACGCCAGCGAGCGTAGTGGCAACCGGCAGCTCGCGCACGGTGACTTCGCGCGACCAGCCGCCGTGATTCAGCGTCATCGTGGCGTCGGAGAAGGAAAACTTCAAATTCGGCAGCAAGCCTGCATCGGTGACGGGCGGCACGAGCATGTTCGGATTTTGCCGATCCCGCTCGATGTTGCGCGGCCCGAGATCGACCCACCCCGTACCGTCTCCCCGCATCGGCTCCGGGATGCGCTCTCCCTTTTTGTGTGAGGTCATTTCCGACCAACCTCCCTCATCTTTACGACAAGTTTCGTCTGCTTTTGGCGCAGCCACTCACCATGTGTATGGCCGCTGGCTTGGCTTTTATGCAAAAAAGGAACAGCGTCCCTGTGCCGCGCGCACACTGGTTTCGCTGTTCCTGCATCATCGTATTTGTGCCAGCCTGGCTTTGGCTTTGTCTGGACGTCGACGGTTATACCGTCAAGAGCTGGCGCTTTTGCTCCGTTTGGGCCAGACAAAAAAGCTGACGGTAATCAAAAGGTCAATGCCGAGCACAACCGCCCATTGCAGCATCGCCCGCTCCAAAGCCCCGGTCCGCGAGGCATCCCCGACAAAAAAGATCATCGCGAGCAGCAGTCCCGCCCCGATGAGGTAGGCGAAAACGTGCTTGAACCAGCCTTTGGCATACGACCTGGCGTAAGCCATCCCGTACAGCTTCGGCTTTTTCGCCAGTGGCTGTTTTTTCACATAGTACAAAAACTTGTCGTCCGCCCAGCGAATCATGCCTTTGCCAAAAGCGATCGACACGCCGATATAGACAGCAGCCAGCGCATGAGCCATGGTCGCGGTTGCGCCCCGGTACAAGTCCACGCTGGTCACGGCCAGCAAAACAAGGTCGACCAGGGGAGTCAGCGCCAGGATAAAAAGCCCCAGCCGCTCTTTTCCCAAGCCATACCGCACGGCCAACCCCAGAGCAATCACGACCCAAAAACCAATTTCACAGGCAACGATCATCCACGCGATCCAGTTCACGTTTACGCTCTCCTTTTTTAATACAGATGTATTGTAAAAAGATTTTATCATCTGTTTTTATTTAATACAAGTGTATTATTTAATTGCTCGTCCCGTTCGGGCTTGGTAAAATACAGCTATGCCAAAACAAATCGATCATGAAAAACGAAGAGAACAAATAGCCGAAGCGACCTGGCGGGTCATCAGCGAGCGGGGAATGGAGGGAGCGACGGTTCGCAATATCGCGGCAGAGGCAGGGCTGTCGCTAGGGGCGCTGCGGCATTATTTCAGCACACAGGACGAGCTGCTGGCGTATTCGATGAAGCTCGTGAAGGAGAGGGCGACGGCTCGCATCCGCGAGATTATTTCGCTTGATTTGCCGCCGCGAGAGAAGTTTATCAAGACGATTCTGGAACTTGTGCCTACCAATCGGGAAAAGATGGCGGAAATGGAGGTCTGGTTCGCCTTTACCGCCTACTTCCGCCATAAGCCGGGCGGTCTGGATGCGCAGTACGACGGCATTTACCCTGGCCTGCAAAAGCTCATGGACTATGCCGAACAGTCCGGACTGCTGCCTGCAAACACGGACAAGGAGCTGGAGACAGAGCGGCTTTACGCCTTGGTCGACGGGCTTGCGCTGCACGCCTATCTCGAGCCGAAGCGCCTGGACGGGCCGAAGGTAGAGCGCGTGCTGATCCATCACTTGTCGGCGCTGATCGCAGAGAAAGACTGAGCCATGTCAGGTAAACATGACACGGGGAGAACAGACATGAACAAAAACATCCTGATAGTCGAGGACGAACCGATTTTGCGGGAAATCATGAAGGATTACTTCGAAAACGAAGGTTATGCGGTGCTGGAAGCGATCGTCGTCTCCATCCGCGACGAAGGCAAGATGGCACGAGTCAGCATCGAGAACAAAGGCGCCCGTATTCCCGAGGAGCATCCGGAAAAATACAGAAAAATATAGGGCCACTTTTTCCGCGGAGAGCCGTCTCGCCAGCGTTCCACGGGAGGAACCGGCCTCGAGCTGGCTATCTGCAAAAAAATATTGCATGACGTGCCGTTCGGCGTGTGCAATATGGAAGAAGGCGTCGAGCTTTTTTTCCAGCTTCCGAAAAACGAATAGCATTCAAGCGCAGAACACGTTTCTGCGCTTTTTTTTTGTCTGGTCGTTTTTATGCATTTTTTACGCCGTGTCGATTCGTTCTGCATCTGATCTTGATCTCGGCCCTGTACGCTCTTTAGGTAGGCAAGGATTGCATTGCGAGTCGTTTCCAAAAAGCGAGGGAGAGAATCGGCGATATCGCGAGGCAGCTCGTCGCCCGCATGGCGACAATCGGGCCATTCGGCGAAGGGGCGGCGCTGTTGGTCAGAGGACTGGCGAAAAAAGTGCTGCTCGCCAATAACATCGGGCTGCTGTGGTCCGACGTGAAAGCGACGCCGACCGACGAGCTGACGACTTTTCTCGCCTGGCTCGGCATTGTGGCATTTGCCTTCCAGCTTTACTTTGACTTCAGCGGCTACTCGGACATGGCGCGCGGACTGGGGAAAATGTTCGGCTTTGACTTTATGGAAAACTTCCGCTATCCGTACATGTCCAAAAGCATTTCGGAGTTTTGGCGCAGATGGCAGTTCATCATCTTGGAAAAATGGCTGCCTGGGCTTGCTGCAAAAGGCGCATGCCGCTGTCGGCCACATCTACACGCTTGTGGTCGTACTGATCGGCGGGGTATTTTTCGAATGCGAGAGCCTGCCTGTGGCCTGGCAGTTCTAGCGGGCGATGTCCGGTTTTGCGGGACAAGGCTTCATGGACGACCAGGCGCTCTACTACTGGTCGACGAAGGGCGCTTTTTATGCCTACCAGGCGCTGGCAAGGCAAATGGGCCTGGAACCGCAGAACGAGGCAGACTTCCGGCTGGAGGCAGTGTCGGACGCGTTTTCCGGCTCGCTCTATTCCAAAAGCGGCTACAGACTTGTGCAGCCGGACAGCATCGAGTTGTATGTTCCGCGCGCGGCGCAAACGTACAGCGTCGAGTTCGTGGACGAACAGCGGCGTTTTCGCCAAGACCAGGCGCAGCCCGTCTGTTAACGCCGCCTTTACCAATCGCTTACATTTCTTTACACAAAGCCCGTCCGAGCTCAACAGAAGAAGAGTATGATTGGTGACATGCTTATGAACATTCCTATTTGCAGGAGGTACAAAATGTTTCGCACATTCCCGAAAAAGCTTGTCCCAGTAGCTGTCATCTCTTCCCTGGCCCTGACGACGGCGCTGTTTGGCGGAAATTCCGGTCTGGTCAAGGCGGCAGAAAATAAAGCGGGCAACGCCCAGGTCAAAAACATCATCTTCCTGATCGGCGACGGCATGGGCACGTCCTATACAACGGCTTACCGTTACATGAAAGACGACCCGGCGACTCCTGTCATGGAGCCGACCGAGTTTGACAAATATTTGGTCGGGGCGCAAATGACCTATGCCGAAGACGAAAAGCAAAACATCACCGACTCCGCCTCTGCGGCGACCGCCATGTCTTCCGGCGTGAAGACGTACAACAACGCGATTGCGGTCGACAACGACAAATCAGAGGTAGAGACAGTGCTGGAGCGGGCCAAAAAAGTCGGCAAATCGACTGGCCTGGTGGCTACTTCGGAAATTACGCACGCGACCCCGGCTTCGTTCGGCGCGCACGATGAGAGCCGCAAAAACATGGACGCGATTGCCGACGACTACTACGACTTGCGCATTGACGGCAAGCATTCCGTCGACGTCTTGCTGGGCGGCGGCCTGAACAACTTCGTGCGCAAGGACCGCAATCTGACGGAAGAATTCAAAAAAGACGGCTACAGCTACGTCACGAGCAAGCAGGAACTGCTGAGCGACAAAAATGACAAAATTCTCGGTCTGTTCGCAGCAGGCGGAATGGACAAAATGATCGACCGCACGGACAAAACCCCGTCCCTGGAAGACATGACAAAGGCCGCGATTGAGCGGTTGAGCAAGAACAAGGAAGGCTTCTTTTTGATGGTGGAAGGCAGCCAGATCGACTGGGCTGGTCACGACAACGACATCGTGGCGGCGATGAGCGAGATGGAAGACTTCGAGAAGGCGTTCAAGGCTGCCATTGACTTCGCGAAAAAGGATGGAAACACGCTCGTTGTCGCGACAGCGGACCACTCCACGGGCGGGCTGTCTGTCGGGGCGAAGGAAGAGTACAACTTCCTCGTCGCGCCAATCAAGGCGGCGAAGCGCACGCCTGACTTCATCGCCGCGGAAATCGCCAAAGGCGCGAGCGTGGAAGAAACGTTGAAAAAGTACATCGACCTGCAACTGACGCCAGAGGAGATCGCTTCCGTGAAAAAGGCGGCGGAAACGAAGAAGCAAGTCGAGATCGACAACGCAATCGAAGCGATTTTTGACAAACGCTCCTTCACCGGCTGGACAACGGGCGGTCACACAGGCGAGGACGTCAACGTGTACGCGTACGGTCCATGGAAAGAAAGATTTTCCGGCCTGATCGACAATACGCACAATGCGGAAGTGATCTTTGAAATTCTCGGCGAAGCGAAGAAATAAAGGGGCAAGAAAAGAAGCTGCCAGGCTTATCTGGCGGCTTTTTCTTTTGGACGGGCCAAGCCATCGTCTCACCTGGCCTGTCTCCCGGGAAAAGTCGCTTTGGCCAAAACGTCCGAAGGGGTTTACAACCCGAACGTCCATTCGTAGAATAAGGGCAAGAAGGTGAGCCTGGTGAAGATGAAAAAAGACATGGCAAGTATTTTGGAGCATTTGAAAACAGACGAGCGTTTTCGCGACAATATCGCCCACTGGCGGGTCATTCCGGCCCGCGAGGCCAAAACGGTTCCGTTTCCGCAGGAGATGGATGCGCGCATCCGGGAAGCGCTGACGCGAAGAGGAATTGCCTCTTTGTACACGCACCAGGAAACGTCTTTTCGCCATGTGCGAGCGGGCAAGCATATCGTCGCGGTCACGCCGACTGCCTCCGGGAAAAGCATGTGCTACCATCTGCCGATTCTCCAGACGCTGGCAGAGGATACGCAGGCGCGCGCGCTCTACCTGTTTCCGACCAAGGCGTTGGCGCAGGACCAGAAAGCAGAGCTGCACGAGCTGATTACCGAAATGGGGCTGTCGATCAAATCGGAAACGTACGATGGCGACACTCCGGCCAACATCCGGCAAATGGTGCGCAAGGCGGGCAATATCGTCATCACCAACCCGGACATGCTGCACTCCGCCATTTTGCCGCACCACACCAAATGGGTTTCGTTTTTCGAGCATTTGAAATACATCGTCATCGACGAGCTGCATACATACCGTGGCGTCTTTGGCAGCCACGTCGCCAATGTGATACGCCGCCTCAAGCGGATTTGCGCCTTTTACGGCAGCGCGCCGCAGTTCATCTGCACCTCGGCGACGATCGCCAACCCGCGCGAACTGGCGGAAGCGCTGACGGAGGAACAGGTAGAGCTGGTCGACAACAACGGAGCGCCGTCCGGCGTCAAGCATTTCGTCTTCTACAACCCGCCTGTGGTCAACCGCCAGCTCAACATCCGGCGCAGCGCCACGCTGGAGGCGCGGGACATTACCGAGCAGTTTTTGACCAACGGCATTCAGACGATCCTGTTTGCGCGAAGCCGCGTCCGCGTGGAAATTTTGCTGACGTACTTGCAGGAGCTGATTAAGCGCAAGCTCGGCCCGAAGACGATTCAAGGATATCGCGGCGGCTATTTGCCGAGCCAGCGCAGGGAGATCGAGCGCGGCTTGCGGAGCGGCGACATCATGGGCGTAGTCAGCACGAACGCGTTGGAGCTGGGCGTAGACATCGGACAGTTGCAGGCGTGCGTCATTACCGGGTATCCCGGCTCTGTCGCCAGCACGTGGCAGCAGGCGGGCCGGGCAGGCCGCCGTCAGGGCGAGTCGGTCGTCGTCATGGTCGGCAGCTCGACGCCGCTGGATCAGTACGTGATCGCCCACCCGGAGTACTTTTTTGACCGCAGTCCGGAGACGGCGCGGATCAACCCCGACAACCTCATCATTTTGGTCGACCATCTGAAATGCGCGGCGTACGAGCTGCCGTTTCGCGAAGGCGACACGTTTGGCCGTGCGGAAATTACGGAAGTCTTGGAGTTTTTGACCGAGGAGCAAGTGCTGCACTATTCGCGCGGCAAATGGTTCTGGATGAACGATTCGTTCCCGGCCCACAACATCAGCCTGCGGTCGGCCTCGCAGGAAAACGTGGTCATCATCGACATCAGCGAGCGGGGCAACGAGCGGGTCATCGGGGAAATGGACCGCTTCAGCTCGATGACGCTGTTGCACGAGGAAGCTATTTACTTGCACCAAGGGACGCAGTACCAGGTCGAGAAGCTCGACTACGAGGAAAAGAAGGCGTACGTCCGGGAAGTGCAGGTCGACTATTACACCGATGCGAACCTCGCCGTCCAGCTCAAGGTGCTGGAGCAGGACCAGACCCGCCGCCACGGGCAGAGCGCTTTCGCCTACGGGGAAGTTTCCGTGCACGCGATGGCGACGATTTTTAAAAAGATCAAGTTCGAGACGCACGAAAACATCGGCTCCGGCCCGATTCATTTGCCAGAGGAGGAGCTGCACACGAACGCGGCCTGGATCGGCTTTTCCGATTCGCTCCTGGAGGAGATCGGCACAGAGGACGTGGAGCGCGGCCTGGTCGGCCTCGCGCATGTGCTCCAGCACGTGGCCCCGCTGTTTGTCATGTGCGACCCGCGGGACCTGCACGTCATTCCCCAGCGCAAGGCCGTCCACTCGCAGGAGCCGACGATTTTCCTGTACGACCGCTATCCGGGCGGCATCGGCCTGTCGGAGCAGGTGTACAAGGAAATGGAGACGATTCTCGCCCAGGCAGAGCGGCTCATCAGCTCCTGCCCGTGCACGTCAGGCTGCCCGTCGTGCGTCGGCGCGACCGACGACGGCAGCAAGGAGCTGGCGATGACCTTGCTGCGCATCGCCCAAGGGGGAAGCGTCCATGTCTCTTAAATCCAGGCTGCAACGGATGAAGGGGCACATGTCGCTGGACGCGGGCAAGGTGGCGAACGAGCCTGCCGCGGCAGGAGAGCAGGCCGAGCAGCCGGCCGGACATTCGGCAGGACAGCCGTCGGAACAGCCCGCGCCTATGCCGTCCGAACCCGAAAAACCGCCCATTCCCTTTGCGGACAGATGGCAGTCCTTGCAGGCGGCCCCCTACTTTTGGGACGACGAGCACGTCATGATCCGCGAGGTGCGCTATCCCGTCAGCCAGCGGCACGGCGCCTACAGCTTTGCCCAGCTGCACGAGGCCATTGCCATCTGGGAGGCGTCCGGCAGGGAGCATCCCCTGTCGGCGGCGGGCAGGAAGGCAGAAGAGTTGCTGTTTTTTGACACGGAGACGACCGGGCTGTCCGGTGGAGCGGGCAACGCTGTTTTCCTGCTGGGCTACAGCCGCCTGGAGGGAGAAGAGGTTGTCGTGCGCCAGCATTTTTTGCCTGCCCCCCATGCGGAAGCGACCTTGTACCAGTCGTTTCTCGCGCAGGCGGAAAAATCGTCGCATCTCGTAACGTTCAACGGAAAGTCGTTCGACTGGCCGCAGGTGCGGACAAGGCATACGCTGGTGCGCGACCAGGTTCCGGCCTTGCCTGTCTTTGGTCACCTGGACCTGTTGCACGGTGCGCGCCGACTGTGGAAGGCCGAACTGGAATCGTGCCGCCTTGGAATCATCGAACAGGAAAAGCTGGACGTTTTCCGCGAGGACGATTTGCCCGGCTACCTCGCGCCTGTGCGCTACTTCGATTTTTTGCACTCGCAGGACCCTGACGTGATCGCAGGGGTGCTGCGGCATAACGAGACAGACGTCCTCTCACTCATTACGCTCTACATCCATATGACCCGGCTGCTGACGGATCAGCCCGACGTGGCCGCCTCCCCGGAGGAACGCTTTGAAATTGCCAGATGGTACGACGCGCTGGGCGACCAGGAAGCAGCGCTGGCAGGCTACCGCTTCGTAGCGGACAGCGGCCATGCCTGGAGCAATCGGGCAAGGCTTGCCATCGGCCACCTGTACAAAAAGCAGAAGGACTGGCGGCAGGCTTTGCATGTCTGGGAGTCGTGCATGGCATCGTCCGGCTATGTCCCCGAAGAGGTTTACATCGAGGCCGCCAAGCTGTGCGAGCACCAGCTCGGCGACGCGGAAAAGGCGCTCCGCTATACGCGGCAAGCCTACGAGCAGTGGAAAAAGCGGGGCACGCTCTTGCGCAACCGTTCCAAGGCCGAGGCGCAGGCGTATCAAAAGCGGATAGTTCGGCTGGAAGCGAAGGTTATGGGTAGTGCCGGGCAGGAGAGTTTGTTGTCCGGGTTTTTCGATTGGGCGGATGAGTAGGGCACGGGAAAAAAGATGGGGCTGTCCAAAAAGTCCCAATATGCCAGAGGCACCAAAATGGCAACATTGGTTTGTCAAGGTTTTTGAAATTCAAAAGGGGCATCTCTAAGTCGATACATCGACTTTTGAGACAGCCCCTTGACCGTTTCGTGCGAAAATCAGGAGTAATGGTACGAGACTTCCAACGTCTGGCTGTCGAGCCGCTTCAAGTCAACGATGGGCAACTCGCAATTTCTTAAAGCAGATTGTTAACCTCTCGGCAAGCTCTTCATAGCAAGTTTTCATATTTGAACACGATATATCGGTGTACCCATAGTCGCATATAGTCGTGAAATAATGTAGCCCCCGGCAATCAGGGCTAGCAAGAAGGGGGGATTTCGGCAACTCAACTTCCACGAAAGTTTTTAAGTAGAATGTGTAGCCTAATTAATGCGTCGCGATACAGCGCGATAGTCGATAATTTAATCGACTAATTTATATACCCATACGGTCCCTTCAACAGATCCTTCAATACTTATACGATATTTAGTAGCCTGCTCAAGATCAGCAAAATAGGCGGTGTCTCTTCCGTCGCTTAAGTCTACGGTGTCAACAACGAACCAATCTCCTGTATCTTCATCGAATTCTTCGACATGAACTTCGTAAGAATCCCACAAGCCTGTTGTAGTTGCGTTGGCTTCAACTTTCAATCCACGTTCTCTATAATCTAACACCAGCGTTTTTTTTAATTTGAAAGTAACTACGTACCTCAAAATCAGCTGACCACTGATATATTTCTGACATCATAGGTTTTACGATGCTTTTCGAGGTGGTTGTTTCTTCTTTGTGGTCTTTTCCACCTTTTGCAAGAGCACCGTCAACAGGCATGACAAGGGCAAGTATGGATAGGGTTGTTAAAGTAGCCATCTTTGCTTTTTTGACAAATTTCATTTAATCCTATCTCCTTTTCAAATAAAATAGTATACTAGAATTATATTACAATATTATAAATAAATGGAAGAGGTGGATTTCCTTGAGTTCGCAAAAAAATACATCAAATTCCAATATGATGAAAAAAATCAATTTAATATTTTTTTCAATTACCGGCATTGCTTTACTGCTTGCATCTCTTGCATACTATTTTTTTTGGTACAATACACCGGAAAATACAATTGAACGTTATTTAACTCTAATCAAAAATAAACAAGGCGAGCCAGCATATGAGTATGTTTATAAGAACGCTGATAGCTATTACCCAGAGCGCGAGGATTTTTTACGTTCGGTTGCGGATTCGAGAATAGTCGATTTTAAAATTGATGAAGCAACTGCAATAAATGATACGGAAACCGAGGTGAAAGTATTAATAAGCTATACTAGTCTGAAAAACAGCGTCCAGAAAATCATAAGAGAAAAAGAACAAACTTTCATGGTGAAAAAAGTATCAGGCGAGTGGCTAGTAAGCTTAAGAGGACCTGATGGGGAAAGTTGACAAATAGTCCTAAATATAGATAGCTGTAACTCTTGCAAGAAAGTGGTGTATTAAGACGGGGAGAGCATTTCTCGAACAAATCCAGGAATGGGGGACGAAATGGGGACAAACTTCACTTGTAAATCCAACAATCCACTAAGATACAAACGAGAAAAGGGGTTGTCTCAAAAGTCGCTATTTCGACTTCGAGACGCCCCTTTTGTCTGTCAGAAACGTTGATATAGCCAAGCTTCCGATTATAAAACACTAGTGGAACCCGTACTTCTTGGACGTCTCCCCTGCCTTCTACTTCCCATACTTCTCCCGATACTCACCAGCCAGCATCGACATCAGAATCGAATCATGATAACGATGATCGTAATAAAGCGCCTGCCGCTGCACTCCCTCCCGCTGGAAGCCGAGCTTTTCATAAGCGCGTATCGCACGTTCATTGTAAGCGAACACGTTCAGCTCGATGCGGTGCAGGTTGAGAATGCCGAAGCCGTAGTCGAGCATCAACAGCAGCGCTTCACTGCCGTACCCTTTGCTCTGATACGCAGGCTGATGGATGGCGATGCGGATGAAAGCGTTGCGGTTGTACGTGTCGATGCCGCCGATCTGCACGTCGCCGATCAGCTGATCGTTTTCGCACAAGGCGATTGCCAACAGCACGCTGGACGAATCCTGTGCTTTGCTTGCCAGATATTGCGCGATTTGCTCGCGGGTGTAGTGCTTTTGCGTTCCTGTCAGTTTGCGCGTTTCCGGGTGGTAGAGCGATTGGTAGTAAAAGTCGACATCGTCCTGTCCGAGCGGGCGCAGATAGACGCGTTCTCCCTGCAAAAAACGGACGGGAGCATGGTGCTCTCGATGAGTAGACATCGTTTGTGTCCTCCCTGTCAGATTTCATTTTTCACCAGCATAGCGAACAAGTGTATACTTGAAAATGCACAGTTTTGCAAAAATCAAAAGGACAGATGACCGATGCTCTTGACGCCCAAATGGGACGAAAACGGAAACGAACCGCAATACGTGCAACTGTACACGTTCCTCAAAAACGAAATCATTGCAGGCAGGCTGGCAGAAAAAACGCGGCTGCCGTCCGTGCGCAAGCTGGCAGATGCTCTTGGCTTGAGCACGACGCCTGTGGAAATGGCGTACCAGCAGCTTTTGGCCGAAGGGTTCATCCGAAGCAGGCCGCGCAGCGGCTACTTCGTGGAGAAGCTGCCTGACCCCGAGCTTACGCCAAAAGGGCAAGGGGTGTCCGAACAGCCCGAATGGAGCAGACCGCTCCTGCGCGACAACCGCAAGTACCGATACGATTTTCACATGTCGCAAAACGATTTTTCGCTGTTTCCGCACATGCTCTGGCGGCGGCTGTACAATCAGGTGCTTGGCGGCGAGCGGCAGGAGGAGCTTTTTTACGGCGATCCGCAGGGCGAGCCGGGATTGCGCCAGCAAATTGCCGATTATGTGCGCAGGTACCGCGGCGTCGTCTGCACGCCGGACCAGATCGTCATTGGCGCGGACCAGTTTGGGCTGCTGTCGCTGATCTGTCTGATGCTGCGGCCGCAGCTTCAGCGGATCGCGGTGGAAAATCCGGGCTATTTGCTGTATGCCAATACGTTTCGCCAGCACGGGTATGAAGTGGTGCCGATCTCGCTTGCAGCAGACGGAATCTGCGTAGACGAACTGTACGAATCAGGGGTGCGCCTTGCCGTCATGTCGCCCTCGCACCAATTTCCGCGCGGGATGATTATGCCTGTATCCAAGCGGTTGCAGCTTTTGGACTGGGCGCAAAGCGTCGGCGGCTACATCGTCGAGGACGACTACGATGGCGAGTTTCGCTACCACGGCAGGCCGATTCCCGCCCTGCAAGGGCTGTTGCCGCAGACCAATGTCATTTACATGGGCGGCTTCGCGCAGGTGATGGCTCCGGCGCTCGGCATCTGGTACATGGTGCTGCCGCCTTCCTTGCTGGACGCGTATTTCACCCTGCTGCACGACACGTTGCTGGAACAATCCGCGTCGCGGCTGCATCAGCGGACGATGGAGATTTTTATGCAAAAAGGCCACCTGGAAAAGCACGTCCGCAAAATGCGCAGCCTGTATCGCAAAAAGCACGACGCCTTGCTGGCGGCGGTCCATAAGCATTTCGGCGAGCGGGCGTCCGTGATCGGGGCGGATGCGGGCTTTCACGTCTTGCTGCGCGTGTACAGCGAGCGCCCGGAGGAAGAGTTGAAGCGGCTGGCGATTCAGGCGGGGATTCGCGCATCGTCTGCGGCTTTTACGTGGCTGAAGCCGCCGGCGGAGATGCCCAAGGAGTTTTTTCTCGGCTTTTCCGGCATTGCGCTCGACCAGATCGAGCCGGGAATTGCGGCTTTGCACCAAGCCTGGTTTGAGGGCAGTTGACATCAGGGGAGCAGGTGAGTATGCTATTTGTAGCCATAGGAAAATATAGAAAACAAAATATTTTCCTTGTTTTACGAGTGCGAGGGGGTTCGCGCGGAAATGCAGGAGCGAATTTTGCAATGCGCCCAACAGGAGATCGAGACGCGAGGCATTCGCTTTACGATGGCGGATTTGGCTCGGCGGGCGGGGATCAGCACGAAAACGTTGTACGCGTGCTTTCCTTCCAAAGAGGTGCTCATCGCCAGGCTCATTGCCGACAGCATCGAGGAATTGAAGGCGAGCGAAGACCGGATTTTGCATGATCCGAACCTGGATTTGACGGAAAAGATGCGCGAGCTGCTGGCATTGGTGCCGAGCGGCTTTGCCCGGACGGATTTGCGCGTCTGGTACGAGTTGAAGCGCTATTATCCCGCGCAGTGGAAAATGGTGGAGGAAGTCTACCAGGAAGAGTGGGAGCATGTCCGCGTGCTGCTTGAGCAGGGCGTCGAAGCTGGCGTGTTTCGCCCGGTTCAGCTTCCGATTTTGATTTTGATGTACACGGGAGCGCTCGATCAACTGATTGACCAGCAATTGTCCGGTCGGCATCAGATGACGATCGGGGAGGCGCTGGACGCGATGATTGATATTTTGCTCGGCGGCGTATTGGCTGCGCCAGCGACGAGAGGGGAAACGGGAAAATGAGTTGGGTGTATTTGCTGCTGGCGATTTTGCTGGAGGTGGCGGGAACGACTTCGATGAAGCTGTCGGAAGGGCTGAGCAGGCCGATTCCGACTGTGTTGATGTTTGTGTTTTACGTGCTGTGCTTTTCCTCGCTGAGCCTGGCGCTGAAAGAAATGGAAGTGGGCACCGCGTATGCGATCTGGTCCGGGCTGGGAACGGCGATGATCGCTGTGATCGGCGTTCTCTTTTTCAAGGATGCGTTTACCGTGAAAAAGGTGGTGGCGGTCGCGCTGATTATCGTGGGCTGTGTCCTGCTGAATCTCAGTGACGGCGCCCATGCCCAGCAGCCTGCAAAAGCGCAGCAAGACGCGGGAATGACGGCCGAATGAGCAGAACTGCGCCCAGGCTGTTCGTGTTTTTCTGGCTGACCGATGTGGCGTTCATCGTCTATTGGGCGATTGTGTTTCTCCGGCTGTTGCCTGCGGAGTACATGTACCAGGACTACCGCGATCCGAATCTGGTGGCGTGGAATCTGTCCTTTTTTCCGCTCGACATGCTTGTATCGCTCACGGGCTTCGCGAGCCTCTACTGCTATCGGCGGGGGAGTGAGCGCTGGAAGCCGATAGCACTCGTCTCACTTGTGCTCACATTTTGCTCCGGCCTGCAGGCGATTGCTTTTTGGGCGTTCAAAGCCGACTTCGACTGGTCGTGGTGGCTGCCGAACCTGTTTTTGCTGATCTACCCGCTGTTTTTTCTGCCGGAGTTGGTCAGGACGGCAAGCAGCGGGAAAAAGGCTTCAAGCTGCAGGCGAAGCGGAAAGGCAGCCATGAGCAAAGCCGTTTGCGACAGGAAAGAAAACGGATTCTTGACAGATTTTACGTGTCCACTATATAGTAGGACATAAGTTAATAGTGCTGTGGAGATTGGGAGATCAGCTAATATTTGCAAAAAGAGGGCAGCGCCCTGCGTTTTTGCGAGTATTGGCTTTTTTGTTTTCTCCACAAAAAAACAAAAAGGAGTTGGGTGAAATGTAAGCGCTTTAGAAAACGGTTTCATTGCGATTTTTCGGCTGGTTTACATGGTCGTTTTTCAAAAAAGGGGGTAAGGACATGTCTGCTTACGTAGGAGAATTGGTCGGGACAATGATCCTGATTATTTTGGGGGCAGGGGTATGCGCAGGCCAAAACCTGAAAAAAGCATACTCGCAAAATGGCGGCTGGATCGTCATTACACTCGGCTGGGGGCTTGCCGTAGCGTGCGGTGCATACGCAGTTGGCAGCATCAGCGGCGCGCATCTGAATCCTGCGCTCACGATTGCGCTGGCGAGCATCGGGCAGTTTGCGTGGGAGCAGGTGCCGGGCTACGTGTTGGCGCAATTTGTCGGTGCATTTATGGGTGCGACGTTTGTCTGGATTTTTTACTATCCGCACTGGCGCGAGACAGACGACCCGGCAGCAAAATTGGGGGTATTCGCAACCGGACCAGCGATTCCACATACAGTTGCCAACTTGTTCAGTGAAATTTTAGGTACGTTTTTCCTGGTGCTTGGTCTTCTGGCCATCGGTGCGAATAAATTTGCAGAAGGATTGAATCCGTTTGTCGTCGGCTTCCTGATTGTCGCCATCGGCTTGTCTCTCGGCGGAACGACGGGCTATGCGATCAACCCGGCGCGTGACCTCGGGCCGCGAATCGCCCACGCCCTCCTGCCGATTCACGGAAAAGGCCACTCCAACTGGGGCTACGCCTGGATTCCCGTCGTGGGGCCGATCATCGGTGCGGTGTGCGGTGCCTTTTTCTACAAGTGGACGTTTACCGACCACAGCCTGACCGGAGTGGTGGCCCTGGCCGTATTCATGGTCATCGCGATGGCAGTCGGGATGGCGAGCAAAAAGACAAATGCTGCCCAAGCGAGCGGCAAAGAACGTCTGGTAACCGATCACGCGCGTTCGCAATCGCATGGATAGGCGGCCGCTTTGCCTGATTCCATCCCAATAAATTCCAATAAAGATCAAGTGAAAGATTTACTTTCACCAGAGCGAAAACGTCAAGGTGGGCAAATCGAGAAAGACAACCAATCATCATCCGTATTCCAGGAACATAGTAATGGGGCATACCAGACCTAAATGAGGACATCTTTTTAGACCGGATAGTTTAGCTGAAGCGCGATTTCTTCAAGGTCATCTTGAATCAGAATAATACGATGCCAAGGACGAAATAAGAAAACGCTTCTTTATGTATGAGAAGCGCTTTCTTAAAGAAAATGAAACCCTATTTTTCTTGTTTGTTAATTATTAATCCCTTATCTACCCTTTTTGTTGTTTCATCAACAACTGCGTAGGCGAGGATTTCATACTTTTGCCCATCTTTTTTACCCTTTATTGGTTTGAAATTAAAGACCTTAAAAGTAGATTCTTCGTTATTTTCGAATACTACTCCCGTTTCTACGTCCTCAAACTTTTTAACGTTTTTCTTTACTGTAGGCTTTTTGGACAATTTCAAATCTTTAAGAGTTAACCCGTACTCTTCCAATACAGGCGATTGATCTGCTAACAAAAATTCAGCGACTGTATGTTTATTTGTTTTTCCAACCAATTCATCTGTAGCTAAAGATTCAGCTTGTTCTGAAATTCCATCGATAGTGAAACTACTTGGATGTTGCTCTGCAGATCTTAAGCTATATTCAGCACAGTTAAAGGTTTCTGAAGTTGGTTTCCAATAGCTCCCGTTTTTGTTGAAAGTGTATGCAGCATACGCCCGATAAAAATCATAAACAACTTTAGATACTAATGATGCACGAGCGGAATTTTTAAGCAATGTGGATTGGCTATCTACAACACGATCTGGATAAAACAGACCATATACTTTATAGTCCATACCGATCTCCGTAAGACTTGAAGGTGATGTTGCTGTAAAAACAGCTTTTGCGGAAGAACCGCATTGAGTGTCGCTGTAAACAGTATCTTGAATGTACGATACTGTGGTACCACTCAGATTATATGAACGCTTGTCATAATCACTGATGGCATGTGTAGAGGGGATAAAAGTCCCTACGGCAAGGGAAAGCCCAACCATAAAAACAGAAATCCTTTTGAACAGTTTCATCCAAATTACCTCCTTTTAAATTCAGTTCCATGATAAATTATTATTTTAGCTCATGTCAATAATAGGTAAAGTTGGGGCTATAAACCTCCTGTGGTATTATCAATGGAGAAAGGAGGAGTTTCACAATGGAACAACAGAATCTCGTTGGATGGGGATCATTAGCTTTAATAAATGCAGCGATTGCTCAAGGAAAAAATAGAACTGCTATCAACTGGTTTCTTCTTTCTCTTTTAATCGGGCCAATTGCAACACTACTCCTCTTGTTTATGCCAAAAAGAGAATAAGGAGTTTCGCTCCAATGGTTACCTATCCATTGGTGTTTCCGTAAAAAAATGGTATGCACTATTCGATATAGTTTATTTGTGGAAACGTCTCCAAATTTAACAATTTTTTCTATGGGGATTTTGGGTAAGAGCATGACTAATCAGTTGCCGGACTCTGTGTGCCCACGTACCAGACGATTCTATCGTATGACATTTCAGAACATTCTCTAGTAATCTAGCTATATCTGTAAATCGAAATAGTAGCCCTAGTTTACAAGCAGTTTTTATAATACAGAATACGGAGGAACAGCCGCTATGGACAACAAATACATGCTCTCGCTCGACCAGGGAACAACAAGCTCCCGTGCGATTTTATTCGATAAATCCGGCGCGATCATCGGGGTGGCCCAAAAAGAATTTACGCAAATTTACCCCAAGCCAGGCTGGGTAGAGCACAACGCCGAGGAAATTTGGGAGTCCCAGTTGGAAGTGCTGAAGGCGGTTTTGCTGGAGAACCACGTGAAGCCGGAGCAAATCGCGGGCATCGGCATCACCAACCAGCGCGAGACGACCGTCGTCTGGGATCGCCACACCGGAAAGCCGATCTACAATGCAATCGTCTGGCAGAGCAGACAGACCATTGATATTTGCAACGAGTTGAAAGAGCAGGGCTATGAGCAGACGGTGCGCGAGAAGACCGGCCTTTTGATCGACGCTTATTTTTCCGGGACGAAGGTCAAATGGATGCTCGACCACGTAGAAGGCGCTCGGGAAAAAGCAGAGCGAGGCGACCTGTTGTTCGGAACGATCGACACGTGGCTGATTTGGAAGCTGACGAACGGCAGCGTCCATGTGACAGACTATTCCAATGCTTCGCGCACGTTGCTGTTCAACATCCACACCTTGGAGTGGGACGGGGAGCTGCTTTCCATGCTGCAAGTTCCGAAAAGCATGCTGCCGCGCGTCTGCCCATCCAGCGAGCTGTACGGCTATACCGATGAAAAAGTGTTCCAGGTGCAAATTCCGATTGCCGGGATCGCCGGAGACCAGCAGGCAGCTTTGTTCGGGCAGGCGTGCTTTGCAGAGGGAGCGGCCAAGAACACGTACGGAACCGGATGCTTCATGCTGATGAACACAGGGGAAAAAGCAGTCGCGTCGAAAAACGGGCTGTTGACCACGATTGCCTGGGGCGTAGACGGCAAGGTGGAGTACGCGCTGGAAGGCAGCATTTTCGTGGCGGGAGCGGCGATTCAATGGCTGCGCGACGGATTGAAACTTTTGGCGAAGTCGTCCGATTCGGAAAAGCATGCACTGGCCGTCGACAGCACAGACGGTGTCTACATGGTTCCGGCGTTTGTCGGGCTGGGCGCACCGTATTGGGACATGGAGGCGCGCGGCGCGATTTTCGGCCTGACTCGCGGCACGACAGAGGACCATCTGATTCGGGCGGCGTTGGAATCGCTCGCGTACCAGACGCGCGACGTGCTGGAGGCGATGGAGGCCGATTCCGGCATCAAGCTGCAAAAGCTGGCCGTAGACGGCGGAGCGGTAGCCAACAACTTCCTGATGCAGTTCCAGTCCGACATCCTGGCGACAGAGGTGGAGCGTCCGCGCGTCAATGAGACGACCGCGCTCGGGGCTGCCTACCTTGCAGGACTTGCGGTCGGCTACTGGAACAGCAAGGAAGACATCGTCCACAACAAAGTGGTGGAGCGCTCGTTTGTGCCGAATATGCCGGAACAAAAACGCGAGGAGCTGTACGAAGGCTGGAAGCAGGCCGTGCAAGCGACGATGGGTTACAAGATTAGGCATTGATTTTTGCGCCAAAGAGGAATAGAGTAAAGATAAGTTAATAAATTGCTGTGGAGACCGTGGAGACAGCCAGTATCAAAAGGGCAATGGACAATTTTTCGTTGCTTCTTTTGGATATTGGCTGTTTTTTGTTTTTTCTTTAAAGAAAAGAAAGGATGAACACAACAATGAACAATCAACGAACATTGTCAGCAAGAACGCGTCAGACATGTTTGGAAGAAATGGCGGGCAAGCGCTTTGATCTTTTGATTATCGGCGGCGGTGTGACAGGAGCGGGCATCGCGCTGGACGCTGCTTCGCGCGGTTTGAGCGTAGGGCTGGTGGAAAAGCAGGACTTCGCCGCAGGCACGAGCAGCCGCTCGACGAAGCTCGTCCACGGAGGCTTGCGCTATTTGAAGCAGGGCGACGTGCAGCTCGTGCGGGAAGTCGGCAGGGAGCGGGCGATTTTGTACCGCAACGCTCCGCACATCGTCATTCCGGAAAAAATGATTTTGCCGATTGTGGAAAAAGGAACGTACGGCAAGCTCGCTACCTCCATCGGGTTGTACATTTACGACGTGTTGGCCGGAGTCGAGCGCAAAGAGCGCCGCATCATGCTGAACAAAAAGCAGACGATGGAGGCAGAGCCGCTGTTGCGCACAGATATTTTGAAGGGGGGCGGGCTCTACTTCGAATACCGGACGGACGATGCCCGTCTGACGATCGAGGTCATGAAGACAGCCCGCTCGCATGGCGCTTTGTGCGTGAACTATACGGAAGCGACAGAGTTTTTGTATGAAAACGGCAAAGTGACAGGGATTCGCGCGAAAGACTTGCTCACGGGCACCGAGTACGCCATGCACGCCAAAAAAATCGTCAACGCCGCAGGTCCTTGGGTGGATCAGCTCAGGGAAAAAGACAAGTCGCTGTACGGCAAAAGACTCCATCTGACAAAAGGTGTCCACCTGGTCGTTCCGTACAACCGGCTGCCGCTCAAGCAGTCCGTTTACTTCGACGTATCCGACGGGCGCATGCTGTTCGCGATTCCGCGAAATAACAGTACGTATATCGGCACGACCGACACGAACTACCAGGGCGTGCTGGAGCGGCCGACCGTGACTCGCGAAGATATGGAATACGTGCTGCGGGCCGCCAACGAAATGTTCCCGACCGTAAAGCTGACCGAGCAGGATGTCAGCTCGAGCTGGGCAGGGCTGCGGCCGCTCATTCACGAGGACGGCAAATCCCCGTCCGAGCTATCGCGCAAGGATGAGATTTTTTACTCCAAAAGCGGGCTGATTACGATTGCGGGCGGCAAGCTGACGGGCTTCCGCAAGATGGCGGAGCGCATCGTCGACGTCGTGGCCAAACAGCTTGCAGAAGAAGAAGGCAGATCGTTCAAGCCTTGTCAGACGGACAAGATCGTGCTTGCTGGCGGCAACTTCGCCTCTGCCAGCATGATCCCTGCCTATGTGAAAAAGCAGGCGGAGCGGCTTGGCGCAGCGGGCATCGGCGAAGAACAAATTCGCGTGCTTGTAGGAAAGTTTGGCAGCAACAGCGAAAAAATAGTAACGAAGTGTCTGGAATATATGGAGCAAGACCAGACGCAGACGGCGGCAGAGGCACTGCTTTTGGCCGAGCTGCATTACGCACTGGATGAAGAAATGGTCATGACCGCGAGCGACTTTTTGATTCGCCGCACCGGCCGACTGTTTTTTGAACGAGACTCGCTGGAAGCCGTATATCCGCGGGTAATGGATGAGCTTGCCAAAGAGCTGCATTGGGATGCAGAGCGCAAAGACCGTGAATGGAAAGCTTTTGCCGAGGAATACCATCTTGCCAAAACATTTCTATAGGGGTGACTCCTGATTGGCCAACCAGATTAATCAGCCTATTCTTCCGGCTGCGCGAACACTGAAGGAATTTGATGAACTGATGGAGACGTGCTACGAGCGCATTATTTTGCTGAATGCCCATATCGCCCAAGTCAAGCCGCTGGGCAAACGCGCGCGGGCGTTTGGGAAAAAGCTGCTGATTCACGCCGATCTCATCGACGGTTTGAAGTCGGATGAGTACGCGATGGATTTTCTTGCACAGGAAGTAAAGCCTGACGGAATCATCACGACGAGAAACAGTGTGATCTTGGCCGCGAAGAAAAAAGGGCTGATTTCCATCCAACGTCTTTTTCTCATCGACACGATGGCGCTGGACAGCAGCCTGACGCAACTGGAGCGGACAAAACCCGACTACGTCGAGGTGCTGCCGGGGATTATTCCGCATCTGATCGAGGAGATTACCGAACGGACGAAGATTCCGGTCATTGCAGGCGGCTTCATCCGTACGAAGGAAGACGTGGATCGGGCTCTGCAGGCGGGTGCTACCTCTGTCACCACCTCGCGCAGAGAGCTGTGGGCGAAATCGTAGGAAAACCGCGACGAACACCGTCAAAAGCCGGACATTCCGTAAAGGGATGCTCCGGTTTTTTCCATTTTTTTGTAGACCATCATCCCGTCAATAGGTAGATGGCAAGTGATAGAAAACATAGGTAGACACCTGATTTTCCCTTGCGCAAGATACTAGTCTATGCGGGTGAATGCACCCCTGCATATATACATATAGTCATCAAAAATCAATGAGGAAAGAAGGCGACAGCATGTATTATCCAAGCTCAAACTGGACGTCATCGAACTCTTCTTCTTCGTATGGACACTCTTCCTACTATCCTTCGCAGCGGGATGGACAACGCCCGCCAGGCCGGGATCACGGCAGAGGCAGAGGGCAAGACTGGAATCGCAGACGGAGATGCCCCGATCACTGTCGGCATTGTCCGCCTCAGTGCTGCGGACGTCGTCATTGGTAATCTCTTGATAATGCGTAAGTGCAGGCAAAAACGATAGAGAAAAGAGCCAAATCTCCTGACATAAAGGAGTTTGGCTCTTGTTTGTCGTGCGCGCGCTGACAGGAAAACAGGAAAGTCGGCTTGCGAGGCACAGACGGCGGCTCAGCCATGCATGCCGTGCAGCGCCAACCCTTTTTCCAGCCGCGCGACCCCTTCCGCGATTTTTTCCTCGCCAACATTGCCGTACCCGAGCACGATCTTGTCCGCGTGCCTGCCTTTTGCAATCGTGTGCTCCTCCACCGGATAGACGCGCACGCCTGCTGCTTCCAGCGCAGCCACAACATCCGGCGTGAACCGGACGTGCGAAAAAGCAGCGACGATATGCAGCCCGGCGGCCTCGCCCCAGATGGCGACCTGATCGCCAAACGTGTCGCGCAAGGCGTCGGTCAGGCATTGGCGGCGCTTTTTGTACAGCTTTTTCATCCGGGTGACGTACTTTTCCAGATGGCCTTCCTCGATGAAGCGGGCAAGCGCCAACTGGTCGATGGAAGGCGTATGCAGGTCGGTCAGCCATTTCGCTTTTTGGTAGCGCTCCACCAGAGCTTCCGGCAGGACGAGGTAGGCGAGCCGCAGACCGGGCGACAAAATTTTGCTGAAGGAGCCGATGTAGATGACCCGTTCGGGAGCAAGCCCCTGAATCGAGCTGATCGGCGGACTCTCGTAGCGGAACTCGCTGTCGTAGTCGTCCTCGACGATGTAGCAATCGACCGAGCGCGCGTACTGAATCAACTGGATTCGGCGCTGGATCGTCAGCGTGGTTCCGAGCGGAAACTGGTGGGAGGGCGTCACGAACACAAAGCTGGGGGCGGCGTTGACCGGCGTAGCGGACAGCTTGTCCATAGCCATTCCGCAGGCGTCGACCGGAACCGGACAGAGCCTGGCTCCCGTCGACGCGAAAATCATCTGGATGTCCTGCGTGATCGGGTCTTCAATGAGCACGCGGCTTTCAGGCGCAAGCAACACTTTGGCGATCAGCATGAGCGCCTGGGTAGCGCCGGAGGTTATAACGATTCGCTCCGGCGCGCACTGCACGCCGCGCGTCCGATACAGATAGCGGCTGAGCACATCGCGCAGCTCGGCGCGGCCCTCCGGCCGATTGTAGCCGAATGCCGACAAAGGGGCGTCCTGGCAGACCCGTTGGACTGTTTTGCCCCACAGGCTGCGCGGAAAATGTTCCAGGTCAGGCACACCGGAACGAAAATCAATGAGTTCCTCTGGCTGATCGCCAGGCGAGGGTTGCGGGAGGTCTGTGCCGCGAGCGAACTGCTCCAGATAAATGCCGGGGGCAACGAAGTAGCCGGAGCCTTGCCTGCTCTCGATATACCCTTCGGCAAAAAGCTGGTCGTAGGCTTCGATGACGACGTTTCTGGATATGCGCAGCTCCTGCGCCATTTTGCGGGTGGAAGGCAGCTTGAAGCCGGCGGTCCACTCGCCGCGCAGTATTTTGTCGCGAAATTCAGAATAAAGCTGTCTGGTCAAAGGAATCGGCTTGTCCCGATCAATGTCAATCCACAGCAAGGCGAGCGGGCCTCCTTGTACAACTGGTTCTGTCAAAACAACAGCAAACTGGATCTGATCGACACAAGCTTACCATGGTAGGGTGAGAGAAGAGAAGAAAATCCCCCAGCCAAAGGAGAGAGAGCCTTGACCGATCAGGAAAAGATGACCGCCCATGTATTGAAAGCGATCGCCCGGGATGCGGGCATGAAAGAGTTTGTACAGAACACGCCCAAGCTGTACCGGATGCTGTTGGCCGCAGCAAAGCGCTACGTGACGGGAGAGACGCGCGAAGACGCGATGCGTGTCGCGGCCAGGCTGAAGCAAAGCGGCTATTTGCTCTCCGTCGAGCACATCGGCGAAAATACGATGGACCGAGGAGAGGCGCAGCTCGTCAAGCAGGAATTTTTGCAACTTGCCACAGACTGCTCCCGGCTGGACACTATGGCCAACATCTCGTTTGATCTGTCGCATCTGGGGCTGTTGTTTCAGCCGAAGACAGCGTTTGAGCATGTGGCGGAGATGGCGGAATGCGCCAAGGCGCACGGGCAGTATTTGATGATTAGCATGGAGGAGTCAGCGAAGACCGAGGCGATTTTGCAGATGTACGAGCGGTTGACGGAGCGGCACGACAATATCGGGATTACGCTCCAGGCCCATCTGCACCGTTCCGTGGCTGATCTGAAGCGCCTGCTGCATCTGCCGGGCAAAATCCGCCTGGTCAAAGGCGCGTTTCAGGAGCCGCCGGAGCTGGCGCTGGCGAGGTCCACCGAGCTGAACGAGCGGTATTTGCTGCTCGCGGACATGTGTGTGGAGGCTGGTCACGAATGCGCTCTGGCGACGCACGACCAGGCGCTGGTCGACGTGCTGAACGAGCGCGGGTATTGGCAGTGTCCGCAAGTGGAGGCGGAGCTGCTCTACGGCGTGCGGCCCGAGCTGGCCCGGGACTTGCGCAAACGGGGCGTGCCTGTCCGGCTGTACTTGACGTACGGAACCGAGTGGTACTTGTACCTTTGCCACCGCCTCGCCGAATATCCGCCGCACGTGCACCAGGCGATCGCCGACATGTTTGACCCGTCGCGGATTGACGACGCGAGCTATGACGTTACCGAAGAAACCGAAGCCGTTTGCCCCAGCCACCTCGCCTAGCGTGAGGTGGTTTTCGGTTTGGCGGCCTTTTGCTTTTGCGCCGGCCTTTACGCAATCGCTCTCCTTTTCAAAATAAACTGTAGCTTTTTGTCTGCCCCAAACGTCTATACGTGTAGTAAAAAGGCGAATGAGCTGCAAACGAATAGACCATGGAGGTTTTAAGCGAATGAAAACGGCGAAGTGCAAACGATGGCTTCTTTCCACGTGTACGCTCCTCCTGCTGCTGGTGTGGGGACACGCCCACCCGGGAGCAATCGCCCTGGCAGAAGGAACGATCCAGTTGGGCGTGAGCGTGGGGATCGACGGAGTGTACAGGGAAGAGGGGCTGGTGCCAGTCGTGGTGACCGCGACAAACGGAGGCACCGATGTGGAAGGCGACCTGATGGTGGCGACAGGAAACAGGGGAAACAACCAGTATTCTGTCGCCTATTACCAGCCAGTGTCCATTGCCAAAGGCGCGACCAAGCAGGTGACGATCATGGTCCCCGGCTCGGAGCTTGACAGCAGTACATACGTGGCGCTGATGGAAAAAGACAAGATCGTGGCGAAAGCCCCTGTAAGCGGCAGACGGTACAGCTACGACACCCTGATGATCGGGGTGCTGGCGCAAAGTGCCGATACGGCCAATTTTTTGGGGATGCTGCCAAAGGATACTTTTCCCAACGACGTCAAAACAGTGCCGATGAAGCCGGAGCATGTTCCGACATCCGGCGCGCAGATGCAAATGCTCAGCATGCTCGTGCTGAACAACTTCGCACTGGACTCGTTGAATGAACAGCAGATTCAGGCGATACGCGACTGGACCAAATCAGGCGGCAAGCTCGTTCTGGCAGGGGGCGCCCAGTACCGGAAAACAGCCGGGGCGCTGGCTGACCTGTCTCCTGTAGAAGTGAACCAGGTGACGAGTGTGAAGACGCTTGCCAGCATGAAGGCGGAGAAAACGAACCCGATCGGCTTGACGGCACCGTTTACCGTCAGCAGCGGTACTTTGAAGGCAGGCAAAGTGTTGTACAGCGAAGGAGCGATTCCGCTGTTTGCCGTCCACAGCGTCGGCGAAGGCAAGGTGCTGTACGCCGCCTACGACCTCGCGGAAGAGCCTGTCGCGAGCTGGGCGGGGAATGGCCGGTTCTGGTCCGACCTTTTGCTCAAGGCGTTTGGCTCCTCGCTTAACGACTACAAGTCTTCATCGTTTGACCGCATCTGGCCGCTGCATGACGCAGCCGACATGAATCCGGCCCTGAAAATTCCCGAGGTCAGTTGGTTTGCGCTGTTTTTTGGCGTGTACGCCCTGATTGCCGGGCCGATCCTGTTTTTCATTTTGCGGGCATGGCGCAAGCAAAGCTACATGTGGGTCGTCGTCCCGTCGCTGTCGCTGCTTACGGGAATCGGAATTTTCTCGTTTGGCGCCATGCAGCGCGGCGAAGGGGTGCTGATTCACCAGACGGGCTTCGTCCAGTTGCAAAACGACGGACAAGCAAAAGTGAACAGCGTGACCTCGTTTTTTGTCCCGAGCAGTGGCGATTACCGCCTGACCGTAAAAGGCCAAGGCCAAACCCAGCCGGTGCTGGAGCGAAACCGGGCCAACGAAATTCCGAAAATATGGGCGTTCGCCCAAAGCGATCAAACCGAAGTGCAGTTCCGCGACGTAGAGTTCTGGTCGACGCGCAAGGTGGCGACAGAGCAAACGATTTCGGATGTGGGCAGCTTCGAGTCGAATCTGTCCTACAGCGAAGGCACGTTGAAAGGAACCGTCACGAACAAGACCAAATTCGCCCTGCGCGACCTGACGATTTTCTCGGGAAGCCAACTGCAGGAAATACCGGAGCTGGCTCCGGGGGCGAGCGCAGAGGTCAATCTGCCTTTCCAGCCGTCCGCACAGGCGAGATTCGGGCATCGACAGTCGTATGCCATGCAGGCCTTGCCTGCGCATATGCGCTCCTTCCAAAACGAGCGGACGCGCGAGCAGGTCATGATTGAGATGCTGGAAATGACCGGGCGCAGAGGCAACCAGTCTGAAATCGTCAGAATCGTGGGCTGGACCAACCAGCCGGTTGTCGATGCCGCCGTGCAGCCAGAAAACGCCAAGACAGACAGCATCGCCCTGGTCACTTCGGAGCTGAAGGTGCAGCCGTCCAAGGACGGGCATGTGTACTACCCGACAGGGACATTTGACGTCACGCTGGCAGGCAGCTCCGTTCCGGTAGTGGATGAGGGCGACGGCTACCGTCTCGAGGCAGGAGATATCACATTTGACATCAATCTGAGCCAGGAAGGCAAAAAGCTGGCGATTACCAACGTGTACCTGTACACCTGGTCCGATGACAACACGACGTTTGCCAAAGAAGTGTACAACTGGAAGACAAAAGCCTACGATCTGTATGAAAAAGCGTTCAACAACAATGTCATGACAGGCGACAAGGCCGCTGACTATGTCTCGGCCGACGGCATGCTGCGCATCAAGTTTGCCCATCAACTGCCCGATCAGCGCCACATCGGCATTCCGAACGTCAGTGTGGAAGGGAAGGTGAGCCCGCTGTGATTCAAATCCGCAATTTGTGCAAGAGCTACGGGAAAATGCAGGCGTTGAAGAACTTGACAATGGATATTGAAAAAGGCACGGTGTTTGGCTTCGTCGGTCCGAACGGGGCGGGAAAATCGACGACGATGTCCATTTTGGCCACCTTGCTTGCCCCGACGAGCGGCAAGGCGTACGTGGGCGGCTACGAGGTGACGAGCCACCCGAAGGAAGTGCGCAAGCTGATCGGCTACATGCCGGACTTTTTCGGCGTCTACGACAATTTGACGGCAGAGGAGTACCTTGATTTTTACGGAGCGAACTACGATATTCCGGCGGCGCAGCGAAAGCAGATCATTCCCCAACTGCTCGATCTGGTCAATCTCAGCCACAAGCGGGATGCCTACGTCGACTCTTTGTCGCGGGGGATGAAGCAGCGGCTCGGGCTTGCCCGTTCGCTTGTGCACAACCCGGAAGTGCTGATCTTGGATGAGCCTGCTTCCGGCCTGGACCCGCGGGCGCGGATTGAGCTGCGGGAGATTTTGAAAGAGCTGCGCGACATGGGCAAGACGATCATTATCAGCTCGCACATTTTGCCCGAGCTGGCCGAGATGTGCGACGTCATCGGAGTGATCGAGGAAGGGACACTGGTGGCGTTTGGCCGGGTGGACGAGATTTATGCCAAAATGCAGGAGCAGCGAGTGCTGCGCATCCGTCTGACCGGACGGATCGAGGAAGCGATGACCCGACTGCGCGAAATGCCTGTGATTACGAGCGTGACGCGGGAAGGGAGCTGGGTGGTCGCGAGCTTTGCGGGAAACGACGAGCAGCAGGTGGAGCTTTTGCGGGAGCTTGCGGTCGCAGGCTATCCGGTGGCGGCTTTCAATGAAACGGTCGGCGATCTGGAAGACATCTTTTTGGAAATTACGAAAGGGGTGGGCTCATGAACGTCCTGAGACGATTGCGCAACCCTGTCCTGTTCAACGAGTGGAAAATGCGGATGCGGACGAACCGCTCGCCGTGGATCATTCTCTTTTACTTGCTGGTGCTCGGAAGCATGACCTTGCTCGCGATCTTTTTCATGACCAACGGCGGCAGCTACTACAATCCTGGCGAGACGCGGGAGCTGTTCATGATGCTGTCGGTCATGCAGCTTGGCATGATCGGTTTCGTCGTTCCGGGACTGACGGCCGGCGTGATCTCGGGAGAGCGCGAACGGCAGACGTTGAGCATCCTGTTGACGACGAATGTGAGCGCCACGCGGTTGATTTTGGGAAAATGGCTGGCCTCGCTCAGTTTCATGACCTTTCTTGTCTTTGCCACGATCCCGCTGTACGCCATCGTGTTTTTGTACGGGGGGGTTTCGCCGCTTCAACTCGTCAAGGTATTCGGCTTTTATGTGGTGACGATGTTTGCTGCGGGCAGCATCGGCGTGCTCATGTCGACGCTCATCAAGCGCACGGGAATCGCTACGGTTGTCACCTATGCCATGGCGTTCGGTATTGCCATCGGGAGCAGTGTGCTGGCGGAAATCATTCGCGAGTTTATTCGCTATCAAAACCGGATGAATCAGGTCGCCTCTGCGCCTATGCCGATCTGGCCCGATCTGTTGCACAGCATCAATCCGGTGCTTGCCATGCTGAACATTTTTGATGAAGGGCCAGTCCGTGACTTGCGGGGCATAGCCAACCAGCAGAGCTTCTGGGCGAGCATTGATCCGTTCTGGTACTACTGCCTCTTCTATGGCGCGCTGACTCTCGGATGCCTGCTGCTTGCGATTTACTTCATCCAGCCCGTGCGGGGCAGGGTGCGCAAAGCGGCCGCAAAGGAGCAGTAAGCCATGTTTACGCCGAAAACCGACAATGAACTGAAGTCACTGCTGGAGCCGGTGCGCAGGCAACTGCAAAAACAGGTGCTGCTGCACCATGTAACACAGTACGGCTTGTGGGGAGCGGGGGGAAGCGCACTGCTTCTCCTCGTTGCCCGTTTTTGGCCGATCCCGTATTACCAGTGGTTTGTGGCGGGGCTGATTCCGTTGGCGCTGCTCGCGGGAGGGCTGGTTGCGCTCCGAAAAAAACCGACGCTTTTGCAAAGCGCGCAGGTGGCAGATGGAAACGGCCTGGCACAGCGGGTCGAGACAGCGTGGGAGCATCGCGAAAGCACTTCTTCTGTCGCGGTCATGCAACGGGAAGACGCCCTGCGGCACTTGCGCAAAAACTTGCCGCACATTATCGAGAGCATTCGCATTTGGGCTGGTTTGCAAAAAAAGCTGTACGCGACGGGCGGCTTGCTTGTGGCGAGCTTGCTCCTGGCGATTTTGCCGAATCCGCAGGATGGCATCCTCGCCCAGATGGCCCTGGAAAAACAGGCGATCGCCCAGGTGGAAAAAGAAATCGAGGCGATCAAGCAGGAGGCGAAAGCGAGCGAAGGCTTGAGCGAAGCGCAAAAAAAGCGGCTTGAGGAAATGCTGGAACAGGCGAAAAAAGCCGTGGCAAAAGCAAATGATCCCGCCGAACGGCTCAACGCGCTGCGAGCGGCGGAAAAGCAACTGGAAAAGTTGCGGGCAGCGGAGCAGAACAAGGCGGCGTCGCTGCAGAGCTTGCAGCGCAGCCTGGGCGGCCAGCAGTCGACAAAGTCGCTCGCGGACGCTCTCGCAAAAGGCGACCGCGAAGCGTTGACGGCTGCGCTTGCCCAGATGGCAAAAGCGATGGAGACGCTGGGTGAGCAGGAGCGGGCGGAGTTGACCCGTGAGCTGGAAAAAGCGGCAGAGCAACTGAAAAAAGACGCGGAGGCAGCCAGCTCGCAGGAGTTGGAGGAAGCCGCCAAACAACTGGCGCAGGCGGCCCAGGAGCTGGCCGCCGGCCAAGACCCGCAAGCGCTGGCTGCGCTGGAAGCGAGCATGCAGCAAGCGCTGGCAGAAGCCAGGCAGTCACAGCAGGCGATGCTCGCCGCTGCACAGGTGGCAGCCTCGCTCAATCAGTCGCAGATGACGCTGGCAAGCGCCAGGGCTGCCGCTGGCAATAGCGGGAGCGCGGGAGGCGCTGCGGCGGGAGCGGCCGGGGCAGGACAGGCGGTGCCGGCTGCCACGACACCTGGCGGCAGCCCGGCAGCATCGGGCACGGGCACGGCAGCAAACGCGAATCAGGCGCCCCCGCCTGCAAACGGCAGCCAGGGAGCAGGGCAAGGCAACGGCGCAGGCAACGGCGCAGGCAACGGCGCGGGCAATGGTTCCGGGAAAGGGGCGGGCTTGGGCAACGGAAACAGTAAAGGCGCGGGAGCCGGGCTTGGCGAAGGAAAACACGAGCTTGTCACCGTCCCGTCCAGCCGCATCGGCTCAGACAGTGGTCCAACCGAAACAGTAGGCGGTCCGCTCGGCGCGGGGCCATCCCAGTCGCAGCAAAGCGGCAACACGCAGGTGACCTCCGGAGGAACGCTGCCGTATGAGGAAGTGTACGGCCAGTACGAGCAATTCGCCCGCGAAAGCATGGAAAAGGGCAGTATTCCGGGCGATTATCAAGACATCGTCAAAGACTATTTCAGCAAAATCGAACCATAAAAAGGAGGGCGCGGCTGTGGCACAGCAAACAATTGAGGATTGCCTGCAGCGGGTAGAGCTCGTCAGGCAGGAAATCGGAAAAGTACTGGTGGGACAAAAAGACGTCGTCGAGCAGCTTTTGTGGGCGGTTTTCGCAGGCGGGCACGCGCTGTTGGAGGGCGTTCCCGGGTTGGGGAAAACGCTTCTGGTAAAAACGTTGTCCCAAGCCTTCGAGCTTTCGTTTCAGCGCATCCAGTTTACGCCTGACCTGATGCCGACCGATATTACCGGAACGAACATTCTTTTGGTAGACGAGACAGGGCAGCAGTCGTTCCAGTTCCAGCACGGGCCGATTTTCGCCCATGTCGTGCTCGCGGACGAGATCAACCGGGCGACGCCCAAGACGCAGAGCGCGTTGCTTGAGGCGATGCAGGAGCGCACCGTCTCCGCAGGGGGCGTCACTCGTCCGCTGCCTGCGCCGTTCTTCGTTTTGGCGACGCAAAACCCGCTGGAGCAGGAAGGGACCTATCCGCTGCCGGAGGCGCAAATGGACCGCTTTTTGCTGAAAATCGACGTGCCGTACCCGACGGCAGACGAGTTGAAAACGATCGTGACGCGGACGACGACCGGATAGTCTGTGCAGGTGGAAAAGGTGGCTTCGGGGGAGCAGATCGCCCACATTCAGCAGGCGGCCCGCGAAGTTTTGGTGGCAGACGCGGTGCTCGATTACGCCGTCAAGCTGCTGCTCGCCACCCATCCGGGGGAGCAGGCCGTCGCCTCGGTCAACCAGTACGTGAGAAACGGAGCAGGTCCGCGCGGCGTGCAGGCGATCGTCTCCTTGGCAAAAGTGCGCGCGCTTTTGGCGGGACGCTACAATCTCGCCTACGAGGACGTGGAGGCGGTAGCGCTGCCGGCCCTGCGCCATCGGATTTTTCTCAACTTTGAAGGCGAGGCGAGCGGCGTGCGCGCCGACCAGATCGTCCGCGATATATTGACTGCGCTGGCGAGGGAAAAAGCATGAGTCAGCACCTGCTTGACCCGTCGTGGCTGGCCCGGCTGGAACGGCTGCAGCTTGCGACGAGAAAAGCCGTCAGCGGCAACCGCGCGGGAAAGAGGCGGTCCAGACAGCTCGGCAGCTCGATGGAATTTGCCGATTTTCGGGCGTACGTGCCGGGCGACGATTTGCGGCAGTTGGATTGGAATGCGTATGCGCGCTCCGGAAAGCTGTTTTTGAAAAAGTACCTGGATGAAACCGAGCTGCACGTGAACCTGTACATTGATTGCAGCCGCTCGATGAGCTACGGTCAGCCGAGCAAGCTGTCGCGCTCGGTCCAGATTGCAGCGGCCCTGGGCTACCTGTCGCTGTGCCAGCTCGATCACGTCTCCGTCTACGCCTTCGACAGCCGCATCGTCGCGTCTTTGCAAGGGTTGCAGGGCAAAGGCCAGGCGCACAGGCTGCTGCATTTTTTATCATCGGTCCAAGAAGGCGGCACGGGTGATCTGCACGCCGCGCTCCGCCAGCCGGGCGCGGTTCGGGGCCAAGCGGGGATTTCGATTGTGCTGTCCGACTTTTTGTTTCCGGCGGGATACGCAGAAGGGCTGGCTTACTTGCAGGCAGCACGGCAGGAAGTGACGCTGGTGCAGGTGCTTTCCCAGGAAGAGCTGCAGCCTGCCTACGCGGGAGAGCTGCGCCTGATCGACGCAGAGACGAGTCAGGCAAAAGAAGTGTCCATGACCGGACTGCTGCTCGCCGAGTACCAGAAAAGCTTGCAGGAGTATCGGCAGGAGCTGGCCGCCTTTGCCTATGGGAGAGGAATCGCCTTCACAGGAATCGAGGCGGAGCAATCATTGGAATCCATCGTCTTTCACGTATTTCGGCAGGCGGGCATGATTCGCTAGAGAGGAGGGAGAGGAACAACTATGCAGTGGATGGGTTTGGGCAACTTGTGGTTCGCGCTGATAATCCCGGCCATCATCGTCCTCTACCTGCTCAAGCGAAAAGTAGAGGACCGTGTCGTGCCGAGCACGCTGCTCTGGCAGCGCACCTTGCAAAACTGGGAAGCGGTGCGGCCGTGGGAAAAGCTGCGGCGCAACCTGCTGCTCATCTTGCAGCTTCTGGCGGCATGTTTGCTGGTGCTGGCGCTGACCAGACCGGCGCTGCCGACGGAAGGGATTGCGGCCGAGCATACCGTGCTCGTCGTCGATACGTCAGGCAGCATGCTGGCAAAGGAAGGCGAAGAGACGAGGCTGGCGCGGGCTGTGTCTGAGGCGAAGGCGCTGGTAGAAAAGCTCGGCAGCGGGCAGACGATGACCTTGATCGCGGCGGGAAGCGAGCCGAATGTGCTCGTGTCCAAGAGCGCAGACCAACAGGAGCTGCTGGCGGCGCTGGGGAAGCTGACGGCCAATTTGGGGGCGTCCGATCCGCTGTCTGCGCTTTCGCTGGCGGGAGCCATCGCGGCGAACGAGCCGGGAAGCGGGGTCATCTGGCTCGGGGATGGACATGCCGAGCACAAGCTTGTTCCTCAGGCGCTTCCGGCTTCGTCCGCGAGCTTCCGGTTCGTGCAGATGGGACGGTCGCGTGAAAATGCGGGCATTGCTGCCTTCGTGACGCAGCCTGGGCAACAAGGCACAGAGGCGCTTTTGCGCGTGGACAACTACGGCAGCGCGCAGTCGCGGGGAACCGTGACTGTTTTTGACGACCAAGGCAAGCTTTTGGACACCGACTCTTTTGCGATCGAAGCGTCCGGCTCTAAGACTTTTTCGTTCAAGGAGCTGCCGAAGTCGCCAGCCTATCGCGCCGTGATCGAGCCGGAGCAGGATAGTCTGATGGAAGACAATGCGATCTGGAGCGTGCCCTTTTCCACGAGCAAAGGAAAAGCTGTTCTCTACTCCCCGGCGGGCAACCGCTTTCTGCATCAAGTCATGCAGACGGTTGGCAGCATGGAGGTGGAAACCATCCAGAAAGCTCCCGGACCGGACGCGGAAGCACGCGATCTGTGGGTGTTTGATGGCGAAGTGCCGGACAAGCTGCCGCCGGGAAACATTCTCGTCATTGCGCCCGACAGGAAAACCGACTGGCTGCCGCTTTCGGGAGAAAAAGAGCTGGAACAGGGACCGCAGGCAGTGTCGGCAGATGACCCGCTGCTCAAGTACGTGGACTGGCGCGAGGTGCATATTGCCAAAGCACAGGTGCTGGGCGAGATGCCGGGGGTACGCACAGTGGTTCGCGCAGGCGACGTGGAACTGGTCCGGACAGGCGTGATTGACGGCAGACGGGTGGCGATCATTGCCTTCGATTTGCACGATTCTGATTTTCCGCTGCGGCCCGCTTTTCCCATTTTCATGCGGAATGTCGTGAACTGGCTCTCGCCTGCCCAGGCGACGCCAATCGCCGCAAGCCATCCCGGAGATGTATTGTCCATTCCCCTTACACCGGGCGCTTCCGAGCGGCGAGTGACCTACCCGGACGGACAGCAGCAGCCGATTACGGCAGAAGGTACGGTCTGGACGATGCAAGTGCCGGAGCAGCTCGGGCTGTACCGGATTGACGAGACGGCAGATACGGGGACGGTCAGCCGCTATTTTTCCGTGCGAATGAGCGATGCCGAATCGGATATTACGCCAAAAACGCTCAGTGTCTTCAGCGCTTCGGCCGGACAGAGCGAAGGAGAGCAGCAAGCGGCAAGCGCGACAGGTACGCAGGAGCTGACGTACTGGCTGGTGGCGCTCGTCCTGCTTGTGCTGCTGGTGGAATGGAGGGTGTACCAGCGTGGGTATTAACTTTACACAGCCATGGCTTCTGCTGCTTCTGCTGCCTGCGGCGTACCTCGTCGCAAGCTGGTGGCAGAAACAAAAGCAGATGCCCGCAAGCCGCAAAGCCGTCATTTCCGCGATTCGCTTCGTCCTGTTTGCGCTGCTCGTCCTCGCTTTGGCAGGTACGCAACTGCTCACCCCTGTTCAGGCGAAAACGGTTGTGTTTGTCGTGGACCGTTCCGCCTCGATGAAGGACGATCCGCGTGTCCTCTCCTTTTTGCGTGAGGCCATCGCGCAAAAGCGCCCGGAGGACAAGTACGCCATCGTTGCCGTCGGAGCGGAAGCGGCGGTCGATCAGCCGCTGACGACGCGCGCAGAACTTGCGCCGCTCGGCGTCGAAGTAAACCGCCAGGCGACCGATCTCGCAGAAGGGATTCGGCTCGCTGCGGCCATGATCGGCAGCAACACCCGAGGCAAAGTCGTGCTGCTCACGGATGGCATCGCGACGAGCGGAGATGCAGCCAGGCAAACGAGACTGGCTGCGGAGCGCGGCATCGGCGTAGAGGCTGTCTCTTTGCAACAGCCGCAAGGAGACGAGGTCGTGCTGTCCTCCGTGCAGGTTCCGCAGCGGTTGTACGCTGGCGAGGAATACGCGATCACGGTCGATGTGGACAGTACGCTCGCTACCGAAGCGACGCTGCGATTGTACGAAGGAAATCGCGCAGCAGGCGAGCAAACGGTTCAAATTGATAAAGGGCACAATCGCTTCGTCTTTTCGCAAAAGGCGATGGAGCAAGGCTTTCATCGCTACCGCGTCGAAATCGAGCCGCGCCGCGATACCGTCCAGGCGAACAACCAGGCGACTGCCTACACACAAGTGGCAGGCGCTCCAGTCGTCCTCGTCGTCGAGGGCCACCCGGGCGCGGCAAAAAATCTCATCGAGGCGCTGCAGGCGGGCAACATGCAGGTGGAACTGCGCGAGCTTGCCATGCTGCCGAAGGAACTGGAAGGCTACAAGCAGTACGCGACGATTGTTTTGGCCGATTTGCCTGCAACACAGGTGAGCGATGCCGACATGGAACGAATGCGGACGGCTGTCCGCGACCTGGGCATCGGTCTGGTCATGACAGGGGGCAGTGACAGCTTCGGGATGGGCGGCTGGTTCCAGACGCCGATCGAGGAGGCGCTGCCCGTGCACATGGATTTGCGCGGAAAAGAACAGCTTCCTTCGCTTGGGCTGGAGCTGGTGATCGACAAATCCGGCAGCATGAGCGCCGATGCGAAGGGCGTCGACAAAATGGAGCTGGCGAAGGAAGCGGCGATACGCGCCACGACCATGATGAATCCGCAAGACTACATCGGGGTGATCGCCTTTGACGGCAGTCCGTGGGAAGTGGTTGCGCCCCAGGCGGTCACGAAGCAGGAGACGATCCATCAGCAAATTGGCGGCATCAACGCCGATGGCGGAACGGATATTTACCCGGCGCTGCAGTTGGCGTACGAACGGGTAAAAACAATGAACACGCAGCGTAAGCACGTCATTTTGCTGACAGATGGACAGTCCGGCATGCAGGACGATTACCAGGGACTTTTGCAGCAGATGACGTCCGAAAATATTACGGTGTCCACCGTCGCGGTTGGCGATGACGCAGACATGCAGCTTCTGGAAATGATTGCGCAGGCGGGAAATGGCCGTTACTACTTTGCCAACGATGCCGAGTCGATTCCGAAAATTTTCAGCAAGGAAACGGCGCTGGCCAGCCGTACGTTTATTGTGGAAAAGCCGCAAATACCGGAGGTGACGGGAGCCGGGATGTGGCCGAGCCTGCAGCACGCGCTGCCGCCGCTGCGGGCGTACGTGGCGACGACGGCGAAACAGACGGCGGAGACTTCACTTCTGAGCGCGGATGACGATCCGATTTTGACCCGCTGGCAATACGGGCTTGGCCGCTCTGTTGCCTGGACGAGCGATCTCGAAGGCAAATGGGCGCCGGACTGGATCGGCAACGGGCGGCTCTGGAACGAAGTGGTCGCCTGGACGTTTCCGCAGGTTGCCGAAGGAAAGTGGAAGACGCAAACGAGCATCAACGGAGCGACAGGCAGCGTCAAAGTGACGATGCCTGCCGGGGAGAGCCTGCCGCAAGAGTTGGAGGCGGTCGTGCTCAACCAGAAGATGCAGCGCGAAGTCATCAAGCTGAAGCCGATTGCGCCCGGCGTCCTGGAAGGCCAGTTTGAGACGGCAGAGCCTGGCACGTATATGATCCAGATTTCGGAAAAAGCGCAGGGACGGGTATTGGCGAGCCAAACGACAGGACTGACCGTCTCTTACTCGCCTGAGTACGGCATGACGCCGGACGGGGAAAAAGAGCTGCGCACGTGGCTGCTCGCGGGCGGCGGCAAGCAGATTGCCGAGCCGGAGGAAGTATTTGGCGGGGAGCTTCCCGAGAAATGGGATACCCAGTCGATCAGCGAATGGCTACTGATGCTTTCGGCCTTGCTGCTGCCAGTAGACATCGCCGTGCGCCGCCTGCAACTGCCGGAACAGTGGTGGGCCAAGCTTGCGAACCTGTGGCGCAGGCGGTCAGCACCAGCAGCAGCGGCTGGACAGCAAGCCGTGTTTGACAGGCTTTCCGACAGGCGCGCTGTGCTGACGCGCTTGCGGCCGGATGCCGCTGTGCAGGAGCAGGAGGGCAAGGCCAAGCCTGCGTCACAAGTACGGGCAGCCGTGGAGCCAGCGAAAAACAGGCCGGAAGCAGCGGCGCGAACACAGCAGCAAGCTCGCGCAGAGAGCGAGGATGCAGACGACACGCTGAACAGGCTGCTCGCGGCCAAGAAGCGGCGGAGCAAGCCGTAAGTCGCCAAGGCCTTTTGTACGCGGTAGAACATAGAACAAAGGCAGCCTGCTGTATGCCAGGCTGCCTTTGTTCCAAACGATTATTCCGGATGATTGCGGGTTGCGTGACCGGCTTCGTAAGGGGAGGTTACCCCTTCGTACAAAAGGTGCATGCTCATGCCAAGCGCGGCGTGATCCTGGTTGTGGCAATGATCCATCCACAGGCCGGGATTGTCGGCGCGAAAAGCCACTTCATACGTTTCGCCCGGGGCTACATTGAGCGTGTCCGTCCACCATGGACTTCCTGTGACGGGCTTGCCGTTGCGCGTGAGCACTAGCATGTGGTGGCCGTGCAAGTGCATCGGGTGATCCATGAAGCTGCGGTTGACGAACGTCATTTTCACCAGATCGCCCTTGGACACCATCATCATGGGCGTATAGGGGAACACCTGGCCGTTGATGGTCCACAGGCCGTCAAAGCGGCCGTCGTACATCCCGAAGGCGACGTCAAACAGCATCTGGTATTCGCGATCAAAAGGCGAGTTCGAGTCAAAGGGCAACGCCATCGGCGCACCGTAACGGGCGGGATCGAACAGCGGCAAATTGTCTTGCAGGGCAGGCGACTCTCCGCGGCCGTCCGGGCTGAGCAGCAGCCCTTTTTCCCCCGTCTTCCCTTTTCCGGCTTGCGCGAACAACACAGGGCGGTCCGGCATGGTGAAGTACAGGTCGTATCTGCCGCCAGCCGCCAGCTCCAATGCCTGGTTGGCGATCAGGTTCGGCTCGTTTACTTCGTTGCCGTCAATGGCTACAACCTGAAACGAGCTGCCGCAAAGCTGGTAGGTGACAGGCAGGTTTTCCGCGTTGATAAAGCGAAGTCTTACCGGAGTGCCAGGCGAAACCGTTTGCATCGCAAGCGTGTCAGCGCCGTTGATCGTCGCGCCTTCGCCTTTTGGTTTATGATGAATGACCGTGAGATCGCGAATGCTGGAGTCCGCTCCTTGCGCGCTTGCCGCAGGCTCGATCACCAAAGCGCCAAACAGTCCTTTTCGCACCTGGACCGATGCTTGCTGGTGCGAGTGATACCAAAACGTCCCGGCTTGTTCGGCTATGAACCGATAGACGTGCTTTTCGCCGGGGAGCACGGCGTCCTGTGTCGCTCCGGCTACGCCGTCTTCGGCATTGGGGACGTTCAGGCCGTGCCAGTGAATGGTGACGCCATCGGCAATATCTTTGTTTTCCAGCACGACCTCGACCAGCTCGCCCTGCTTGATGCGCAGCTCGGGGCCCGGGTATTGCCCGTTAAAAGTCCACGCCTCCATCGTTTTTCCGGAGGGCAGCCGCACGGTGGCTTTTTGGGCAGTCAGCTTGAATTGCCGATCGGCTTCTCCTTCGCGCGGTCCGGTCAAGTCCGCCACGCTCACCGTCTGAATGGCGGAAGAAGCGCGGTCGTGCCCGGCATGGGCCGATTGCGCGTGAGCAAACAGCCCCGTGCCGTGTCCGGTGTCGATGTTCGTATGATCTGTCATTTTGAACTGCTCAGGCAATTTGCTGGCAAGCAGCGCCTGATTGCCCCAGAAGACGATTCCTGCCGACACGAGCAACAGAACTGCCGTTCCGCGCAAAAAGCGCAAAAACGGCGCAGGCGGCTTCCATTCTCCAGGGCGAAAACAGCGCTGCTGCCGCCACGATTGCATGATCCAGAGTGCTGAGGTGCCTGCTACAAGCACGCCCCAGGCGAGCAGGAGAATCGATGGCTCCAAGGTGACAGCGGGGTAGAAAAATTGCAGGAAGCAGGCCGTCAAGCTGCCGAGGACAGACGCCTGCAACGGAACGATCAGTTCGGGGGCTGACGCCACTTTTCGCAAATCCGCATCGACCAGTTCAGGATCAGATGGCTGTGCGTTGTCGCTTGAAAGCAGTTCCGCCATTTCCGAAGCGGCGGCGTCCTCGGAGAGCAAGGACAGATCGGGATTATCCACGATGTAAGACGGCTTCTCCTTGGACTTGTCCAGCTTTGCCGCCAGTTGCCACAAGCGGGGCAGCGAAATGAATAGAACAGAGAGTAAAGGGACGACCATCAGGGGCAGGAAGCCGAGCGCTTTATCCTTTATGTAAAGCCAACCAAAGGATTGAAAAAACGCCCAAGTGACAAACAGTTGTCCGGCGAATGCGAGTACGGACAGCCAGACAAAAAACAGTGTCCAGCGTGCCTTTTTTGCCAGCGCCCGTCTGGTTGGCTGATAGACGAGCGCCTTGGCTTTAAGCGTAGGGATCAGCGCAGTGAAAACCAAAACGAGAAACAAGCCTTGATGGATCCCGGCGAGCACTTCAAAATCTGCCATAGAATAATTCCTCCCGTAAGCTTTCCATTCTTACATGATAGAGAGGTTCGGCAGTCAACCAAACGTACCCGGGCAGTATTTTCCCTCCGACTCAGGACGGATAACAAAAAGGAAAGGGGAACAGACAGCATGTCTTTTGATTTTGTGGAAACATAACAACGCTCTTTTCGCTGCCGTTCTCCGCCTCAATGGACGGGCTTTTGCAAACAGCTTGCCGTCTACAAAAAAGGAGGAGAACAAGAATGAACAAACAGAAAGAAATCGAAGCTTTGCGACGCGAAGTGGAAGCGCCGTTTGCCGGATGGAATTTCCAGCGGCTGACCGAGACGGGGAGGATGCAGGAAGCTCCTTTGTCCTGGAACTATCCGAGCGTGGTCAAGCAGCACATGAACGGCATCGGCTCCATGCTCGACATGGGCACAGGCGGGGGAGAGCTGCTGGCTTTGCTGCAGCCGCACCCTGCGCGGACATTTGCCACGGAAGGGTATGCGCCAAACGTAGGGGTAGCGCGGGCAAACCTGGAGCCGCTGGGCATTCAGGTGATCGAGGCGGATGGCGAGGATGAGCTTCCTTTTGAAGATCAATCGTTCGAGCTTATCATTAATCGGCACGAATCGTATTTGCCCGAAGAGATTCTCCGGCTGCTTGCGCCCGGCGGAGCCTTTGTCACACAGCAGGTTGGCGGGCAGGATAATCTGGAGCTGAACCGCTTGCTGGGGGCGCCGATCCCGCCGGATTACTTGCACTGGAACCTGGCATTTGCCACCGAGCAGTTGCGGGAAGCAGGCTTTGCCATTTTGCTGCAAAAAGAAGAAATGAGCTTCACCCGTTTCTATGACGTAGGAGCGATTGTGTACTATTTGAAGGCGATCGAATGGCAAATTCGCGATTTCAGCGTGGAGCAATACGCAGAAGCGCTGTTGGACCTCCAAAAGCGGATGGAGCCTCTCGGTTACGTCGATATTCCCAACCATCGCTTCCTGATCGTGGCTACGCCGGAAGTCAAATTTGTTAATAATTAGGCTGCCTTTTGTCGATAAGATAAATAGGGAGTGTTTTGGCAAAAAGCGCCCTTTGTGGCGTTTTTTGTTTGCAGAGGTGTCTTCCTGGGAATGATCTGTCAATCTATCGTATAAGGCAAAGGAGAAGTGAGCAAGGATGAGCAAGAGCCTGGCTAGTCGTGTAGTTGCGCTCGTGGCTGTGATTGTCGTGATTACGATGGCCGTCAATATTTTCATGATTAACTCAAACAGCGCTACTACCGTTGAACGTACGCTTTCACGCTCAAGCATTGGAACCGCTACGCATATTGCCGCAGGGATCGACTCTGAAAAGCTGGCGAAATTTTTGGCCCAGCCCGAGAAAAATGACGATTATCAGTTCCTGCAAAATACGCTGAAAGATTATGTGGAAAAGACCGGGGCACTTTACGTCTACATCCTCCAGGCCGATGGAGAAAAGGTCAAGATCATGGTGGACGGATTGGGGGATGAAAACTTCACGATCGGTCAGCCTACAACTTCGACCACGTTCGCTGACATTTCGCCAGTGCTTCAGGGTGGCACCAGCAGTACGCCAATCGTGCACGATCCGGTGTACGGAGCGTACCTCAGTGCGTTTGCGCCGATTCAGGACCAATCCGGAAAAGTCATCGCCGTGCTTGGCGTCGACACGGCAGCAGAAAAGGTTGAGCAAATAAACGAGCAGGTTCTCGCTGAAATTATGCCGCGCATTATCGCCTCCATGGTTGTTCTCACAGTGATTGCGCTTGTTTCCGTTTACTTTGTGGTGAAAAAAATGTTGCGTCCGCTGGGGGTTGTCCAGGAGGCGTCCACGCGCATTGCGGGTGGGGACCTGACGGAGACGCAAATTCCGGTTGCGAACAGAAATGATGAGATTGGCCGCATTGTGGTGGCATTCGGCGAGATGACGACGCAACTGCGCCAGATCATCGGCGGCGTCAAGGAGACGACGGAGAGCATTGACAATATGGCTGTCTCCATCCGCGAAGGCGCATCGTCTGTTCGCGAGCAAAACCAGAACATAGTCATCACGAGCCAGGAAATTGCTTCCGGCAATGAGCAGACCGCTACCGCGATGGAAACAGCCGTGCAGACGGTACAGGAATTTTTGAGCGAGCTGTCCGAGCTGAATCGCGCGATCGAAGCGATGGACGCGGTGTCCAACCAGGTATCTGACATCGGACAGAGCAGCTATCAGGTGCTGCAAGAGTTTCTCGCCGACGGAACGGAAACAAACCACCAGTTCCACGAAGTGCAAAATACAATGGCGATTCTCGAAGAAAAATCGCGCAGCATCAATGACGTGATTGAAACGATCCAGCAAATCGCCGGACAGACCAACCTGCTCGCCTTGAACGCAGCCATCGAAAGCGCGCGCGCCGGGGAGGCGGGCCGCGGATTTGCGGTAGTCGCCGACGAGGTGCGCAAACTGGCCGAGCAGACGGGAGCGGCGACGCTGGTCATTCAGGAGAGCATCAAGGACATCCAGGACCAGGTGAAGCAGGCGGCGGAAAAGACGAACGCGACTTTGAACCGCTACAACGCCGGAACAGAGCGCCTCGATACGGTGGCAAAAGAAATTACGGAGCTGTCCAATATGACGAACACGCTCAAGGCGTCGCTTGCCAACGTCATGTCCAGCGTGGAAACGATGAAGCACGGTCAAAACAAGGTGAACGAATCGGTCTTGACCGTCACCGCCATTTCCGAGCAGACGGCAGCCGCCACCGAAGAAGTATCGGCCACCATTCACGAAGTCAGCAGCAACGTAGACCAGTTTGTCGTCGAAATTCAGGAGGTCACAGAAAGCATCCAGGAGCTGCGCAGAAAAGTGGACACATTCCGCTTGTAAGCCCAGCCACCGAACGCTGGCATGCTGCGATACGAAAACAGCCCTTCGCCCAGGCTCCAAGTCCTGGCGAAAGGCTGTTTTTTTTGCAGGCGATCATCTCGCTTCGCGCGGGCTACCACATGCCCGCTGCGACGTGCACAGCTACTTGAAGCAGCAGCAAAATCGAGCGCATCCAGACAAACGCGCGCCGTTGCACAGGCGGGGGGACAGGGAAGAGCAAAAGCTCGCTGTTTCGCTTGCTCTGCTGCCGCCAGAGGCCGTTGAGCTGGCTTGCTGTCATCAGCAGCAACAGGGCAGCCGCAACCGTCTTCGTCAGCAGGCTGGGCAGAAGCAGCATGAGCGCGGCGCCGATCAGGACCAGCCGCCCGTACATCCCGGCCAGCTCGCCGGAGCGGAGGAACGTTTTGACGTACAAATGCCGCGCTGTATTCGCCTGGCTGTAGGGCACAAGCTGCGTCAGGGCCGTCAGCCAAAAACGCGGTTTTACCTGGCGCTGCAAGGCGGGAACATCCCGAAAGTTGTTCATGATTTGATAAAAGCGGTGGCGCAAGCGATTTTCCACCGCCAGCAGGCGGTACCATTGCAGCGGCAGCCCGGCCTGGACCTTGCGCATTTGCACATGCAGCCAGACGAGCAGAGCCGCGCCGATCACGCCGGCAAAAGGAACGTGACTGAAGCTGAGAAACTGCCCCGCGCTGAGCACCCATGCGAGCAGGAGATACGACAAGCCGAATCGGGCGAGCGTGTACAGCCGCTCCGTTTTTTTCGCGGACAGCCGCAAAAATATCCAGCTACTGTGAACGTTCCAGCCCTTCAACAGAAACGGAACCAGCCAGTACAGCCACAGTTGCGCCCCAGTTGCCCCGACAACGCCCGCGTACACGGGCGAAAGCAGGAGCAAAAGCACGAACAGTCCGACGCTCTGGACAGCGAAATTGTAGACTTGCGCTTTGCGAAAATAACCGCCCAGCCGCGTCTCGTGCGGAGTGAGAAAGAGCAGGTCCGCTTCCAGCAAAAAGGTGCGGTGAGGGCTGCGCGTGACGAAAAGGGCAATGACCAGCGCCAGGCCGTGCGCCAACGGGAACCAGGGCGGAATCATTGCGATGATTCCGCGGTAATAAAGGGACAGCAATCCGGTAAGAAAGACGGCGATAAACAGGACGCCGCCATTAGCCATGTACTGCGCATACCTGATAAATTCCGTGGAAAAGGCATGCAGTCTCTTCCGAAACAATTGATCCGCATCTATCTTCACTGTTTTTCATCCTCTACGATCTGCAAATAGATGTCATCCAGGGAGTGATTGGACAACCCTGTGAACTGGCGAAGCTCGTCCAGCGTGCCCTGGGCTTTGATTTCCCCTTTGTGCAAAATGATGAAGCGGTCGCAATACTTTTCCGCAGTAGCCAAAATGTGCGTGGACATCAGAATGCCTGCGCCCTGTTCCTTGCAGCGCTGCAGCCACGTCAGCAAGGCGCGGATGCCGAGCGGGTCGAGGCCGAGAATCGGCTCGTCCACGATGTAGAGCGGCGGCTGTACGAGCAGCGCCATCATAATCATGAGCTTTTGCCGCATCCCTTTGGAAAACTGCTGGGGGAAGCGGTTCTTCATCTCTTCCATGCGAAATTCCTTGAGCAGCAGTTCGGCCCGTTTGGCAAACTCTTCTTTGTCCAAGCCGTGGCTCATCGCCATCAGCTCGATGTGCTCCCACAACGTCAGCTCCTCGTAGTAGATGGGAGATTCGGGAATGTAGCCGTAAGAGAGCCGATAGCTGTCCGGCGCGGATTGAAACGATTGGCCCGCAATCTGAATCGAGCCGTCCAGCGGCTGCAAAAGTCCGAGAATGTGCTTGATGGTCGTGCTTTTCCCCGCGCCGTTCAGCCCGATCAGCGCGACGATCTCGTGGGAGTGAATCGCAAACGAAATATTTTTGATGACAGCGTGGCTCGGGGAGTAACCCCCTGTCACGTTGTTTACTTCCAGCAAGGCTGTCATGGTTTCCTCCTTCTCACCATAACGAATGGCAATCGGTCATCCTTCTATTGTAGCGCATCAGCAAAGATTTGGAAAAACTCAAGTGCGCAGCCTTTTTTGCGCGCCGGAGCAAAGGGAAGGGATAACCGTACAAGCAATGGCTTTGCGCCTGACATAAACAAGGTATTACAAGGGACGGAGGAGGTGTGACCTATGACGCCGGGAAAACAGGACAACCAAAGAGACATGGACGCGCATATGCAACGTATCTACCAGAAACTGGACAAATTCGAAGAAAGAACCGATCAGCTTGAGGGACAAATGACGATCGTTACGAAGTGGTTGGAAAGAATCGAGCACAGACTGGAACGCTTGGAAGACGTACGCATTGATTTGCTGCAAGCGATTGCGAAGCTACAGACTGAACTGAAGTTGAGAGAAGAAAAAGCGAATAAAGAGAAAGATATCATCATGCAGCTATTGAACGACGACAATCGGGACAAGGAAAATCTGGCACAGATCATCGAAGGAGAAAAAAGCAGGAGGCAGGAGCGTTTTTTGCAAATATGGGCGGTTTTGGGTCCCGTCATTGCCTCCGTCCTCACTTCTTTTTTTGCCCGATTTTTCATGTAGCCGCAAAAGCTGGCACATAATTATATAAGAATGTGGAAAAGTTGTGTAATCCTCATTCCATTTTTCTACCGTATCTCCTGACTATACTTGGTGGGCAGATAACAGAAAGTGAGGATATCCAAGTGAAGAAGTTCGACGTTTCTATACTTTCGGTTGCCGTTTTGCTGACCGGACTGGCTGTGCTCGGTGTCTACCAGGCAGGAGAGGCAGAGAAAGACCCGGTTCTGGTCAAGGCTGGTGATACCTCGATTACGCAATATCAACTGTACGACGAAATGAAGACGATGTACGGCAAGCAGATGATACACGAGCTGGTCGCCCAGTCGCTGATTTCACAGGAAGCCAAGGCGCAAAACGTTACGGTGACCAAGGAAGAAATGGACAAGGAAATTGCCTCGATGAAAGAACAGGTCGGCTCCGAGGAAGCGTTCAAAAACTACCTCCAGAGCATGGGGATGACCGAGCAAAAGCTGCGTGAGAAGCTGACGGTGCTGATGACCCGCGACAAGCTGCTCGACAAGGCGTTTCCGGTTACGGATGAACAGATCAAGAAATACTACGACGAGAACAAACAGCAGATGGGCTCGCCTGCGCCGGAATTTGAAAAGGTGCGCGATCAGATCAAATCTGTTTTGACCGATAAAAACCGCAGCGAAAACTACAACAATTGGCTGAACGAGATTCAGCAAACGCACAAGGTAGAATGGTACGACCCTTCCTTTGACGATCCAGCCCAGCCTGTAACGGGCTAAGCTTCTCGATCAACAAGACTTTCCCTCTCGCAAGCGACGAGCAGGGGAAGTCTTTTTCTTTGCAGCCAGGGGCAAGTTTTCCATTCCGTTCGTTTAGTAACGGGCACGGGTGGAAAAACTGGATAAATAATTGCCAATGTAAGGGAGCAATGAGATGGCTCAAATTGGCCCCAGCCTGGATGAGAATGTTCGGTATGTAAAAGAGGCGCTAGGATACAGCAATGACATAGTGATCCGCGAACTGGTTCTGGACAGCCGCGAGCCTGTACGCGCTGCTGTTGTGTACACGGATGGCATGGTAGATACCCACATGGTGCAGGGGGTTTTAATCAACAGCCTGCTTTACAAGACGCGCTTTAAAGAACTGGAGCTGGAACGCGAGGAAGAACTCGTCCCCTTTTTAAAAGATGCGGTTTTGACCGTTGGCGATATCGGTGACGTGGACAATTTTCCCGAGATGTTTACGGCCATGCTCTCCGGGTGCGCCATCCTATTCTTGGACGGATATGAACAGGCGATCGCGATCGGCTTGCAGGAATGGAAGGACAGAGGGGTGACCGAGCCGACGGCGCAAACGGTCATTCGCGGTCCGCGCGAAGGTTTCACGGAGAACCTGCGGACGAACGTTACGCTGTTGCGCAGGCGAATCGTCAGTGAAAAGATGTGGGGCGAGACGCGCAGAATCGGGGAAGTGACAAAGACGGAAATCGCGGTCGTGTACATCAAAGGTCTGGTCGAGGAAGGCGTTGTGGAGGAAGTCCGCAGCAGGCTGGACCGGATTGATATGGACGGCATCATGGAGAGCGGGATGATCGAGGAGCTGATCCAGGATGCAGCGTACACGCCGTTTCCGACGATCTCCAACTCCGAGCGCCCCGATGTGGTTGCCTCCAATTTGCTGGAGGGCAGGGTCGCGATCCTGGTGGACGGAACTCCGTTTGTGCTGACCGTGCCTTCTTTGTTCGTCGAGTTTTTTCATTCCGCAGAAGACTACTACCAGCGGGCTGATTTCAGTACGCTGATTCGGATGCTGCGATTTATTTGCTTTTTTATCGCGCTGCTCGCGCCTTCTCTCTATATCGCGATTACCACTTTTCATCAGGAGATGCTGCCGACCCAACTGCTCATCAGTCTGGCGGCGCAACGGGAGGGCGTGCCTTTTCCGGCTTTCGTGGAGGCGGTATTGATGGAGATCGCCTTCGAGATTTTGCGGGAGGCGGGGATTCGCATGCCGCGCGCTGTCGGGCAGGCAATCTCCATTGTCGGGACGCTGGTAATCGGCCAGGCCGCAGTAGAGGCGGGTATCGTGTCTGCGGCGATGGTTATCGTCGTTTCGATTACGGCGATCTCCAGCTTTATTTTTCCGGCGATCAACATGTCGATTCCCGTGCGCATCCTGCGCTTTCCGCTGATGGTGCTGGCGGCCTCCTTCGGCATCTACGGCATCATTGTCGGGGTGCTCGCTCTGGTGCTGCACTTGTGCAGCCTGCGTTCGTTTGGCGTTCCGTACATGAGCACGTTTGCTCCGTTTTCATTCAAGGAGCAGCGGGATACGATCCTGCGCCTTCCCCGTTGGGCCTTGGACAAGCGGCCTGAGTCGATCAGCAAGCGCAACCTGCGCCGCCAGTCAACGAAAATGAAGCCACCCCCGCCCGGCAAGTAGCACACGAAAAGCAAAGGAGTGGACTTCCATGAAAGGCATAAAAGTGCTTCTCTGCATCGCGCTGGTCATGCTCCTGGCCGGTTGCTGGAACCGCAAAGAACTGAACGATCTGGCTATCTGCGTAGGTATCGGAATCGACAAGGCGGAGCACGGCTATACCGTGTCTGTCCAGGTGGTGGACCCGGGGGAAGTAGCAGCCAACAAAGGGAAGCCAGGTAGGGCTCCTGTCACGCTTTTTTCCATGAATGCCCCTACTGTTTTTGAGGCGCTGCGAAAAATGACGACGGTCTCTCCGCGCAAAATCTATATGTCGCATACAAGGATGCTGATACTGGGCGAGGCGATGGCGCGGGAAGGAATTGCTCCCGTGCTTGATTTTGTGTCGCGCGACCATGAATTTCGCACGGATTTTTACATTGCTGTGGCGCGCGGAACGACGGCGAGCAGTATTTTGAAAGTGATTACGCCGCTTGAGCAAATCCCGTCCAACGAGCTGTTCGCCTCGCTGGAAACGTCCTCTAAAGCATGGGCTCCGACTGTTGCGGTGACGCTGGATCAGTTGATTGCGGATTTGACGAACAACGGTAAGCAGGCAGTGCTGACGGGCATTCGCTTGACTGGTCCGGCGGTGGAGGGGGATCGGCGGAGCAATGTGGAGCAGATTGATTCCAACGTGCTGCTGGAATACTCCACGTTGGCGGCGTTTCGCGGAGACAAGCTGATCGGCTGGCTCAACGAAGCGGACAGCAAAGCGTACAACTACATTGCCGGAAACGTGAAAAGTACGGCGGGCAGCCTTCCGTGCAAAGGCGGAGGAAGAATGACGATGGAAGTCATGAATGCCGATTCCAAGATCAAGGCCAGCCTGAAAAACGGCAAGCCGGAAATCACGGTTCTGATCCAGTTGGAAAATGACGTCGGCGAGGTGCAGTGCAATATTGATCTGACGAAGATGGAGACGATCGAGCAAGTGGAAAAAGACGCAGAAAAAGGGATGGTCGAGAGTGGAATGCGCGCTGTCGCCTACGCCAAAAAAAGAGGCGTAGACATTTTCGGCTTCGGCGATGCGATTCACCGCAAATACCCGAAAGTGTGGAAGCAACTGGAGAAAAACTGGGACAAGGAATTTGCCAAGCTGCCGGTGCATATCCAGGCGGAGGTCAAAATCAGGCGGTTGGGGACGATCAGCAACGCCTTCAAAGAAAAGTGACCGAGCGAGGAGGAGGATAAATGTCTACGCTGACAGTTGTGCTCGTCTCGATTATCGTCTGCCTGTATGAGCTGCCCAGACTGATCCGCCAGAGGCAGAAAAAAGAAATGACCGTCTTCGTCGCGATGCTTGTCATCAGTGTCGGGCTGTACGCCGCCACGCAATACGGGCGGCTTGCCAACCCTGTGTATGTGATGGAATGGATTTTCAAGCCGATGAGCGATGTCATTAGCAGTTGGCTGCGTTGACAAGGGGGAGGATGGCGGGGATTGTCGGCCAAAAGCGGGGCATACTGAGAAGACCCCAGCATAAGGAGTGGGAACAAACGTGGACGGTCTTTGGATGAAGTTGCTTGTAAGCCCGATCTTGGTTGTTTTGGCCGATGCGCTCTTTCCCGAGGTGAATTTTGCGAACTTGTACCAGTCGGTCGGAGTGGGGTTCGTGCTCGCTCTCGCCGGTTTTTTTCTGGACAGGGCCATTCTCGCGCCCGGCAGTCTTTGGCTTACGACCGCTATTGATTTCATCATCGGCTTTCTCATCGTCTACGGCAGCGTCGTCTTTTTGCCAGAGGCCCAGGTTTCGCCGATAGGAGCGGGATTTGTCGCGATCTTTTACGGGGTGGCCGAATATTTGCAGCATACGTGGTTGCTTAGAGCCATCCGTTCGGGAAATGAATAGAGCCGCGCATGATGAAGGACAGCTCCGACGTCTAAAGAAGACGGGAGGCTGTCCTTTTTGCTGTTGCTTGGGTCTACGAGAAAAGCGGTGGCGTTCAGTCTGCGCGGTGGGAGGAAGGCGACAGCTTTTTGACAACCAGCCGCTCGATCCAGCGCCAGGGAAGCAGCGTTTTTGCCGCGAGCATCAGCACCGTGCTTCGCCCGACCGGATAGCGAAAGCGGGGAGCGGGGCTGGTCGCGGCGCGGACGATTGCGGAGATGACGGCGTCCGGCTCCGGGGCAGACCGCATGATTGATTCCACATGCTGGCGCAGCAGCTTCATTTGCCCGGCATAGGCGGAGTCGGAGTCTGGGACAGGCTGCTGGGTTTGCAACGCCTTTTCCCAGATCGGAGTGCGATACGAGCCTGGCTCGATGACGCTCACATAAACGTGATAGGGCAGCATCTCCAGGCGCAACGACTCGCTGAAGCCTTCGACTGCGTGCTTGGAAGCGGCGTAGGGCGAGAGGCCGGGGAAGCCGAAGCGGCCGCTGATGCTGCTCAGATTGATGATCCTTCCTGCTTGTTGTCGCCGCATGTGCGGCAGCACGGCGCGAGTGACGTCGATCAGGCCGAACACGTTGACTGCAAACTGGCTGCGCCAGTGCTCGGGAGGGATTTCCTCGGCAAAGCCGCCGTAGGCGCAGCCTGCATTGTTGAGCAACAGGTCGATGCGGCCGTGCCGTTCGATGATGCTGGTGATCGCCTGCTCAATTTCGGCGGGGCGAGTGACGTCCAAGGAAATCACTTCCATATGTTCGCTTGCTATATGCAAGTTTGCGATTTTGTCAAGAGGGCCCCTTTTTTCCAGGTCGCGCATGGAAGCGATTACGTAAAATCCGGCCTTGACTAATGCCACAGAAGCGTTCATTCCAAAGCCGCTAGAGGTTCCAGTGATTAGTGCTATTGGTCTTTTTTGCATGCGAATCTCCTTTAACTTCCCTGAACTGGTTACATTTCTCTTGAAAGTTCACAAATTTGTTCATAAATTTGTTAACAAAATCATAACAAATAGCCTTTAGATTAAGGAAAATTTATGTATACTTAAATGGTTACCACGCACTGGTAGAAGTCTGCTTTCTTGGCCTTTACTCTTTTTGTTTGTTTTAGAAATGACTGCTAATCCTTTTCCTGATTGGGTATGATAGTTGGGGAAAGTATAGCTAGCTATTTCTTACGCAAATGAAAGAGTACGTAAGCTTCTAGTTGTAAGCGTGGCTAGAACGTTACCAACACGAAGAAAGAGGGGTTCATTGGTATGAAGGGTTGGCAACAGTTTTGGCGTCAGCTTTCTCTTTTTGGTCTGCTGGCGCTGGTGTTAACCGGGTGTGGCAAAGATGAGCTCTCAGCGCTCAAGCCTTCCGGCCCGGTGGCTGCGATGCAGTATGACCTGATGAAGCTGTCCTCCGCTATCATGATCGGCGTCTTCATTGTCGTTATGCTGATCTTTACGTACGTCCTTATTCGATATCGTAAGCGCCCGGGACAGCAAGGCGTTCCAAAACAGGTCGAAGGCAATCATGCACTTGAGATTCTTTGGACGGTTATTCCTTTCCTGCTCCTGATTGTCATGGCGATTCCAACCGTTACGACCGGTTTCGCTCTGCACAAGGAATATCCAAAAGAGGAAGCGCTTCAAGTGAAGGTAATCGCTCACCAGTTCTGGTGGGAGTTCGAGTACCCTGATCTGGGAGTAGCAACCGCACAAGACCTCGTTCTGCCAGTTGGCAAAAAGGTTCAGTTCCACGTGACCTCTGCTGACGTAATGCACGCATTCTGGATTCCGGCATTGGGCGGCAAGATCGACACCAACCCAGGCCAGGAAAACAAGATTTGGCTGCAAGCAGACAAGACAGGCATTTTCTACGGTAAATGCGCGGAGCTCTGTGGAGCGTCCCATGCCTTGATGGACTTCAAGGTGGAAGTAATGGACCAGGCTGCATTTGACAACTGGGCAAACGGCATGAAGGGCGTTCAGTCCAAAGAGCCGGTAGCTGCAACATCCCCAGGTGCTGCACAAGGTCAAGAAATCTTCAACAAAAGCTGTCTCGGCTGTCATGCCATTGCCGGCAAAGGCGGCAAACTGGGTCCAAACCTGACCAACTTCGCGGATCGCGAGCGCGTAGCAGGTATTCTCGCCCATACGCCTGAGAATGTGGCAGAGTGGCTGAAAGATCCGCAAAAGGTGAAACCGGGCAACAACATGCCTAACCTCAACCTCGACGATGCACAAGTGAAAGCGCTTGTAGAGTACATGTCTACACTCAGCGTGAAGTAATTACCGTAATGAAATGACATTCGTCATAGGCAGTTACGCTTAAAAAGGAGGTAAACCTGTGTCTGCACATGCTTCTCACGCACCCGCGCCAAAACGTTCAGGGCTGTGGGATTGGCTCACGACAGTGGATCACAAGAAGATCGCGATCCTGTACTTGATTGCCGGCGGAATTTTCTTTCTGGCTGGCGGTTTCGAAGCCCTGCTGATCCGTTTGCAGTTGATGTATCCAGAAGCTCAAGTGGTTGGTGCCAAGACATTTAACGAACTGATTACCATGCACGGCACCACGATGATTTTCTTGGCAGTCATGCCGGTCATCTTCGCGCTGATGAACGCGGTCGTTCCGCTGCAAATTGGCGCACGCGACGTAGCATTCCCATTTGTTAACTCTCTCGGTTTCTGGCTCTTCTTCTTCGGGGGAGTGCTCTTGAACACCAGTTGGTTCCTTGGTGGAGCGCCAGATGCCGGATGGACATCTTATACAACTTTGGCTTTGAACCAATTTAGCGGCCGCGGGGTAGACTTCTACGTTCTCGGTCTGCAAATTGCCGGTCTTGGTACGCTGATCGGTGGTATCAACTTCCTGGTTACCATCATCAACATGCGTGCTCCAGGTATGACATTCATGCGTATGCCAATGTTCACCTGGGCGTCTTTTGTAACATCCGGCCTGATTCTGTTCGCGTTCCCTGCGATTACAGTCGGCCTGGTTCTGTTGATGTTCGACCGTCTGTTCGGCGGTAACTTTTTCAATCCGGACGCTGGTGGTAATGTTGTCATTTGGCAGCACTTGTTCTGGATTTTCGGTCACCCCGAAGTATACATCCTGATTCTCCCGGCATTCGGTGTGATTTCTGAAGTCATTTCCACCTTCTCCAGAAAGCGCCTGTTCGGTTACAGCTCCATGGTATTCGCAACCGCGCTGATCGGCTTCCTTGGCTTCATGGTGTGGGCTCACCACATGTTTACAACCGGTTTGGGCGCTATCGCCAATACGCTGTTCGGTCTGGCAACGATGTTGATTGCGGTGCCTACGGGTATCAAAATCTTCAACTGGCTTTTGACCATGTGGGGCGGACAAATCCGCTTCCCTACCGCAAACCTGTTTGCAGTAGGCTTCATCCCGACGTTTACAATCGGTGGTATGACAGGGGTTATGCTCGCGGTTCCGCCGGCTGACTACCAATACCATGACAGTTACTTCGTAGTAGCGCACTTCCACTACGTTATCGTAGGGGGTCTTGTGTTCGGTCTGTTCGCAGGTCTGTACTACTGGTGGCCGAAGATGTTCGGGAAAATGCTCAATGAAACACTTGGTAAATGGAACTTCTGGACGTTCTTCATCGGCTTCCATCTTACCTTCTTCCCGCAGCACTTCCTTGGCTTGATGGGGATGCCGCGCCGCGTCTACACGTTCCTGAAAGGTCAGGATCTCGATGTCGGGAACTTCATCAGTACGATCGGGGTATTCGGTATGACGATCGGTACCATCCTGTTCCTGGTTAACGTCGTTGTTTCCGCAAAAGGCAAACGCGCTCCTGCAGACCCGTGGGATGGACGTTCGCTTGAGTGGTCGATTCCGTCGCCACCGCCTGAGTACAACTTTGCGCAAACACCGCTGGTTCGCGGTCTGGATGCATTCTGGATTGAGAAAATGGCTGGCAACAAAGGCATGACACCTGCTGAACCGCTTGGTGACATCCACATGCCGTCGCCATCGTTCCTGCCTTTCCTGATGTCTGTAGGCTTGTTTGTTGCGGGTTACGGCTTCATGTACCACAACTACTTTGTCGTGGTTATCGGCTTGCTCGTGACATTCGCCAGCATGTTCGCCCGTTCTGTAAAAGACGATCCTGGTTATCATATTCATGAGGACGAAATCGAAGAGAAAGGGGTTAAGGCTTAATGGCTACACATCATGCAAACGCAGTATTACCTGATGAACCGGAAAAAGCCACCCTTGAAGGCAAGAACAAGATTCTTGGCTTCTGGCTCTTCCTTGGCGGGGAGACAGTTCTTTTCGGTTCCTTGTTCGCAACATTCATCGCGCTCCGCGATCAAGTAAACGGCGGTCCTACATCGCAGCAACTGTTCGACATGCCGCTGGTTGCAGCCGCAACGCTGATCCTGCTTACCAGCTCGATGACAAGTGTTATGGCTACGCTCGCCCTGCACAAGAAAAACCTGAAGATGATTCAGGTATGGCTGACCATCACTGTACTGCTCGGCCTCGGGTTCCTTGCGCTGGAGATTTACGAGTTCGTGCATTACGTGCATGAAGGCCACAAAATCTCGACGAGTGCATTCGGTTCCGCGTTCTATACGCTGGTTGGCTTCCACGGGGGCCACGTAGCGTTCGGGATTTTGTGGATCATCCTGTTGCAGTTGTCGGCAGTGAAAAAAGGTCTGACGGTAGTAACGGCTCCGAAGTTCTACCTGGCCTGCTTGTATTGGCACTTTATCGACGTAGTGTGGGTGTTCATCTTTACCGTTGTATATCTTATGGGTATGATCGGTGGAAAGGTGGGGTAATCTATGGGAGCACATGCTCAAAATGAAGAGGTACGCAAGCCGAAAGTAAAACACGACAGTCCTAAACGACACGTAGTGGCTTTCATCGGATCTCTCGTATTGACCGCACTGGCATTTATTGCAGTAGCGTATGAAGTGGTTCCGGCAGGTTTCACCGTACCGTTCATCGTCGTACTGGCCTTCGTTCAGGCGCTCTTCCAACTGTTTGTTTGGATGCACATGGACCAAAAAGGCCATGAGTTTGCACGAGTCAGCATTTTCGCCGGGTTGTTCTTTATTCTGGTTGCGATAATCGTCTTCGTTTACTGGGTGTGGATTTAGAACGCCAGGCGCGACAAAGAGGGCAGACGCCATGTCTGTCCTCTTTTTTTACAGATAAGAATGGATAAGGTTCTTATCCCGTATAGGGGCAACTAAGGCTGCGCCCATGGCTTGGCGCAGCCAAGTTTTCTGATCGGCTGTCGGAAGTCATTTCTGGCAGCCATTTTTTTGTACTATCGAAGCAAAACAAAGATAAGCATGATGATAGTAGCAGGTTTTGCACCAGAAGATTCCGGCGACAGAGTTTTCTTGCTTTTTGAAAAATACTTGCACCTGTCGGAAAGGCTTTATATAATAAAAATATAAACATGCGTTAAAATAACGTTATATCATTATCTCGTCACATGTTTTGCGAAATAAACTGATGAAAGCAGGGATCGTAATGGTGAAATTGGTGGCAATTTATCGCAAGCCTGAAGATATCGAGGCTTTTGACAAGCACTATTTCGAAGTGCACGCTGCACTCGCAGAAAAAATGCCTGGCCTGGTCAAGATGGAAGTGAGCAAGGTTTACGGCACGCCAATGGGCGAGTCCGATCTGCACCTGATCGCAGAAATGTACTTTGAAACAAAAGAGGCTCTGTTGGAAGCGTTGTCATCTCCAGAGGGACGTGCAGCAGGAAAAGACTTGCGTGGATTTGCCGGCCAAGTGGTGTCCATGCATTTTGCTGAAGTGGTCTAATCGATGAGCGGGAAAACATTTGTCGACGAGCGAGAGCTTCATCGCAAGCACTACGATGAAATTTGCGAAAAGCTGAAGCAAGACCAATTTGCCCAATTTTTAGGCGTCAAGCTGATCGAGCTTGGGGAAGGGACGGCGACAGCGGAAGTGACCGTGGCCGAACACATGCTGAACGCACACGGCACAGCGCATGGCGCGATCATTTTCTCCCTGGCTGATTTTGTTTTCGCAGCAGCCTGTAATTCCTACGGCAAAACATCCGTGGCGTTGTCTATGAACATCGGATTTTTGGCCGCAGCCATGAAAGGAAACCGACTGGTGGCAACTGCCACGGAGGAGAAGAAGAACAACCGGACAGCCTGGTACCGCATCCGTGTAGAAACCGAGCATGGCCTGGTAGCGACATTGGACGCCCTGGCGTATCGGAAAAACGAATACTTCGTCGCGATTGACGAACCGAACTAAACCAAATGCGAAAATCAGACAGGGAAAGGAAGCCGAATGCGAGGAGCACAGGCTCCTTTCACTGTTTCACGAGGATACTAACACGGGGGCGAGAGGATGACAGTGGAAATCCGCAATCGTTTTAACCACTACCTGGGCATAGAAGTCGTACATCGAGATGAACAGGGCTGCAAGGTAGCGCTGAAAATTCGCCCTGAGCTGTTCAATAGCATCGATGGCGTCGTGCATGGAGGCGTAACGGCGACACTGGCTGATGTAGCGATGGGACATGGAGCCGCTCCCCATGTAGACGGTGTGCAACAATGCGTCACGGTAGAGAGCAAGATTCAATATTTGTACCCTGCTCGCGGAGAGCGGCTGGAAGCCGAATCGCGCGTTTTGAAGCAGGGAAAAAGCCTGATTATTATGGAAGCGCGCGTGACCTGCGACGGGAAGCTGGTTGCTTTTGCGACAGGGACGTATGCGCGGGTCAACCCGAACCGCTAACCGCACTGGAGGAAATGGCTGCACAAGGAGGACGCAGAGCATGGAGGAAACCGTTCGCTTTGAACGAGACGGCCACGTGGCGATCATCACGCTGAACCGTCCGGATGAGCTGAATGCACTGAACTACGATACGCTGGAACGTCTGGGTGACCTGATCGAGCAGGTGCGGCTGGAGTCAAAAGACATCCGCGTCCTGCTGATAAAAGGCGAAGGCCGGGCGTTTTGCGCAGGGGCCGATTTGAAAGAACGCCGCACGTTAAACGAGCAGCAAGTACGGCGCAACGTCCGCAAAATTCGCGATGTGTTCACCGCGTTGGAGCGGCTGCCACAGCCGACGATTGCGCTGATTAACGGCTTTGCCTTTGGCGGAGGCTTCGAGCTGGCGCTTGCCTGCGACTTCCGCTACGCACTGGAAGACGCCAAGATGGGGCTGACTGAGGTGAGCCTGGGCATCATTCCAGGGGCAGGGGGGACGCAGCGTTTGTCCCGGCTGATCGGTCCGGCCAAAGCGAAAGAGCTGATTTTGACGGCACGCCGCATTCAGGCGACGGAAGCCAACCGCTTAGGAATCGTGAATGGGACAGCCCGCGATCAGGAAGAATTGCATGCGCTGGCAATGGGACTGGCCCATGAAATTCTCGACAACGCGCCGCTCGCCGTCTATCAGGCAAAAGCCGCCATCGACCGCGGCAGCAGCGTCGATTTGCAAACAGGGCTGGATGTAGAAACGATGTGCTACGAGGTCATTATTCCAACCAAAGACCGTCTGGAGGCGCTGGAAGCGTTCCGCGAAAAGCGCAAACCTGTATTCAAGGGCGAATAAGCAGCAAGCATGCAAAGACATAACGTAATGGAATGAGGGAAACGGCATGATCTTTAATACGGAAATGGAAACGCTGTCAAGAGAAAAAATGACTCAACTCCAACTGGAGCGCTTGAAGGAAACGGCCGCACGCGTCTACGAACGAGTGCCGTTTCATAAAAAAGCGTTCGACGAAGCAGGGGTAAAACCGGAAGACATCCAGTCCATCGAAGACATCCGCAAGCTGCCGTTCATGAAAAAGACAGACCTGCGGGAAAACTACCCATTCAAGCTGTTTGCGGTAGACATGAACGAAGTCGCCCGCATCCACGGCTCGTCGGGGACAAAAGGCAAACCGACCGTTGTCGGCTACACGAAAAAAGACCTGGAAAACTGGGCGGAAATCGTGGCCCGCGCGATCTGCTGTGCCGGCGGCCAGCCAGGGGACATTTTCCACAATGCGTACGGCTACGGCCTGTTCACAGGAGGGCTTGGCCTGCATAACGGCATCGAGTATCTCGGCGCAGTAGCGGTTCCTGTATCCGGCGGCAACACTTCCCGCCAGATCACGCTGATCGAGGACTTCCAGCCGCGCGGAATCGCAGCGACGCCTTCCTACGTGCTCAACATCGTCGAGGAAATGAAAAAACAAGGCATCAACCCGCGGGAAACCAGCGTCAAATACGGAATTTTCGGGGCGGAACCGTGGTCCGAGGAAATGCGCGTACAGCTTGAAGAAGCGCTCGATATTAAAGCGGTGGACATTTACGGCTTGAGCGAAGTCATGGGGCCAGGCGTATCCATCGAGTGCCACGAAGCGCAGGATGGACTGCACATCGCAGAAGACCATTTCTACGCCGAAATTATTGATCCGAATACAGGCGAAGTGCTGCCTTACGGACAGGAAGGCGAACTTGTTTTCACCTCTTTGACCAAAGAAGCGTTCCCGGTGATCCGCTATCGCACAGGAGACATCGCTTCGCTCAATCCGGAGCCCTGTAAGTGTGGCCGCACGACCATGCGCATGTCGCGGATCAAAGGGCGCGTAGACGATATGTTGATTATTCGCGGCGTCAACGTATTCCCGACAGAGATCGAGTCTGTTTTGCTGACCTTCAACCAACTGACACCGCACTATCAAGTTGTGATCGAACGCGACGGAGCGCTTGATCGGTTTGAAGTCCACTGCGAGCTGACACAGGAGTACGCCAGCGAGATCAGCGGAAATGAAAGCGCTGCTTTGTCGCATCTTGTAAAAGAGATTGGGCACATGATTAAAAATACGTTGGGCGTATCCGTCGTGCTGCGCATTCAACCGCCGAATTCCTTGACGCGCAGCGAAGGAAAAGCAATCCGCATCGTAGACAATCGGGGCAAGGCTCAGGCTGCGATTTAGCTTGCGATTGTCGGATCGACTACCTGCGAAAAAGGGTGTGAAAAGCGCATGGCTTACGAATATATCCTAACAGCCAGCGAGGATGGAATCGGGATTATTACGTTGAATCGACCGAAGATTCTCAACGCACTGAATTTGCAATTAGTGGATGAGCTGGTTGCCGAGCTGGAGCGGATGGACCGGGACCCGGACATTCGCGCGATCATTTTGACGGGCAATGACAAGGCATTTGCAGCCGGAGCCGACATCAACGAGATGGCCGAGGCGTCCGCGATCGAGATCATGAAGCGGGACCAATTCGCCGTCTGGGATCGGATGTCGCTCATTTCCAAGCCGATTATCGGCGCAGTCAGCGGCTTCGTGCTCGGCGGCGGCTGCGAGCTGATGATGAACTGCGATATCGTCATCGCTTCGGAAACAGCCGTGATCGGGCAGCCGGAGATCAAGCTGGGCGTCATGCCGGGGGCAGGCGGCACGCAGCGGCTGACCCGCGCGGTCGGCTTGCGCAAGGCGATGGAAATGCTGCTCACGGGCGAGCCGATCTCGGCGAAGGAGGCGCTGCGTTACGGGCTGGTCAATCGGGTCGTGCCGGTAGAGGCGTACTTTCAGGAGGCCCGCAAGCTGGCGAAGCAAATCGCCGCGCAGCCGCCGCTCGCCGTGCAGATGATCAAAAAAGCGGTGCACAAGGCAGACGATTTGCCGCTTGGGGAAGGCATGGATTACGAGCGCAACGGCTTTTATTTGTTGCTCGCCAGCGAGGATCGCAAGGAAGGCATGCAAGCTTTCCTGGAAAAGCGCAAACCCCGGTTTACGGGTAATTAGGAGGCGGCCATGTACGAAACCATTCTTTATGAAGTAGCGGAAGGCGTAGCAGTCGTGACCTTGAACCGGCCGGACAAATTCAACGCTTTTACCGAGGTCATGCACAAGGAAATCGTTGCGGCGCTCAAAGAGGCGCAAAAGGATGACGCTGTGCGCTGCATTCTCCTGACGGGAGCGGGGCGGGCGTTCAATGCCGGACAGGACCTTGGCGAAGTATCGGGCGAAGACATCGACTTTGGCGGATTTTTGCGCAAGCGCTACAATCCGATGATCCTCCAGTTGCAAAAGACGGAAAAGCCGATTGTCGCGGCCGTAAACGGCGTGGCGGCAGGAGCAGGCATGAGCCTGGCGCTCGCCTGCGACATTCGCCTGGCATCGGAAAAGGCGTCTTTTGTCAACGCATTTGTCAGCATCGGGCTTGTGCCCGATTCGGGGGGCTGCTACTTCCTGCCGCGCATCGTCGGCATCGGCAAGGCGCTGGAGTTGGCGATGACTGGAGAAAAAGTATCGGCAGAGGAAGCGCTGCGCATCGGACTCGTGAACAAGGTGTATCCGGCGGAGAGCTTCATGGAAGAAGCGGTAGCCTATGCGGAAAAACTCGCTGCCCTCCCGACGCGAGGCATTGGCCTCATCAAGCGCACGATGTACAAAGGGCTTGAAATGGGACTGGAAGAGACGTTGGACTACGAGGCGTATGCACAGGAGGTCGCAGGCAGCACAGCGGACCACAAAGAAGGGGTCGCGGCCTTCATGGAAAAGCGCGCTCCCCGTTTTACCGGCCGTTAGGAGCGAAGGGAGGCACAAGTCTAGTGAATACAAAAACAGTGGGCGTCATCGGTGCGGGAACGATGGGAGCGGGCATCGCTCTCGTCTGTATCCGCAAAGGGCATCAGGTAGTGCTGTTGGACGCCAATCAGGCGGTTTTGGACAAAGCACTCGCCTATTTGCAATCCATTTTGGGCAAGGACGTGGAAAAAGGCAAAATCAGCGAGCAGGAGCGGGCAGACACACTGGCCCGGGCAAAGCTTGTATCGGATATGGAGCAGTTGGCGCAGTGCGACATCGTCATCGAAGCAGTGCCGGAGCGCCTCGACCTGAAAAAAAGCATTTTCAGCGAGCTGAGCCGGATTTGCCGGGCAGATGCGCTGTTGCTCACCAATACTTCCTCCATTTCCATCACGCAAATTGCCGGAGGGCTTCCCCATCCCGAGCGCATTCTCGGGTTTCATTTTTTCAACCCGGCGCCCGTCATGCCGCTGGTGGAAGTCATTCGCGGCAAAAAATCGAGCGAGGAAAACGTGCAGGCAGCGTATCGCTTCGCAACGGAGCTGGGCAAAGTGCCCGTGCTGGTGACGGATACGCCCGGCTTCATCGTCAATCGCATCGCGCGTCCGTACTACAACGAGGCGCTGCGCATCTTGGGCGACCATGTCGCAGAGGTAGAGCAGGTCGACCGGATCATGAAGCGCGCAGGCGGGTTCAAAATGGGACCGTTTGAGCTGCAAGACATGATCGGCATCGACATCAATTTTGCCACGACCGAATCGGTCTATACCGACTTCTTCCATGAAGGACGATTTAAGCCCAGCCGGATTCAGCAGCGGATGGTGCAGGCCGGCAGCCTGGGCAGAAAGACGGGGGAAGGCTTCTATGACTATGACAAATAAGGCGGTCGTGCTCGCGGGTACAAGTCCGCTTTTTGCAGAGCTTCAACAGCTTTTTACAGAAAAAGGATACCAGGTGCTCTCTGTGGCGGAAGCGGCGGCAGAACCTGCGGCGGTTTCGCTCGCGGTAGAGGTGAGCAACCTCGACTTGCAGCAAAAGGGAGAGCTGATTCGCGCGCTGGACAGCCTGCTTGCCCCGGCAGTGCCGATCCTCACGACCTCGCTTGCGATCACGGCGACAGAAGTAGCTTCCTGGGCGCAGCATCCAAAGCGGGTGTGCGGGTTCGGGACGCTCGTGCCGCTCGCGGAGCGGGAGCTGATCGAGATCGCGCCTGCCCTGCAAACAGCGCCAGCGACGATTCAAGCGGCCGAAGTCTTTTTCCAGTCGCTCGGCAAAGAGACGGAAATCGTCGCGGACGAGGTGGGACTGGTTTTCCCGCGCATTCTCTCCCTGATTATTAACGAGGCGGCGTTCACGCTGATGGAGAAGGCGGCGACGGCCAGCGATATCGACATCGCGATGAAAAAAGGCACCAACTATCCGTACGGACCGCTGGAATGGGCGGACCGCATCGGGCTGGACGAGATTTTTGCCATTGTCAGAGGCTTGCAGCGCGATCTGGCGGAGGAGCGTTACCGCCCGGCACCACTGCTCAGAAAGCTCGTGCTGGCAGGACGCGTCGGCGTGCGCAGCGGACAGGGCTTTTATACCTATGAGAGCAAAGTGGGTGTGAAGGCATGACGATGAAAAAAAGCGACGTCTACGTAACGGCTGCCGTGCGCACGCCGATTGGCAAGCTGGGAGGCAGTCTGAAGCATACGCCGATTGATGACCTGACAGCCATCGTGCTGAACGGAGCATTGGCGCAAGCGGGACAAACCGGGGATGCTGTCGATGGCGTCATCATGGGCAATGTCATTTCGGCGGGGCCGTTTATCAATATTGCTCGCGTAGGTCTGCTCAAAGCAGGGCTGCCCGAGACGATTCCAGGGCTGACGGTGAACCGGGTGTGCGCGTCCGGGCTGGAAGCGGTCAATCTCGCTGCCCAGTCCATCCAGGCAGGACACAGCCAGGTCATGCTCGCAGGCGGAGTAGAAAATTTGACCCGTTCCCCGTACATCATGGAAAAATTCGAGCAGCCGTACCAGCGCGGCGCCCAGGCGCTGATCGAATCGTTTGGCGGGCCGCGCTCGGCGCCTGTGTCGCTTTACGGCGATTTGACCATGGGCGATACCGCGGAAAACGTGGCGGAGCAGTTTGGCATCAGCCGCGAGGATCAGGATTTGTTTGCCGCCGAGAGCCAGCGCCGCGCGATCGCCGCGATTGACGCAGGCTTGTTCAAGGACGAGATCATTCCCGTCCTGTTGCGCGGGAAAAAAGGGGAAGAAACGCTGTTTGACACAGATGAGTTTCCGCGCCGCGACTCCACGGTCGAGTCGCTTGCGAAGCTGCGCCCTGCCTTTCGCAAAAACGGCAGCGTGACGGCCGGCAACTCCTCGGGGATTAACGATGGCGCGGCGGCTCTTTTGCTCATGAACGAAGAAATGGTGAAGCGTACAGGAGTCGCTCCGCTTGGGCGAATCGTGCATTTTGCCTGCGCCGGAGTCGATCCGCGCATCATGGGCATAGGACCAGTCGCAGCCATCCGCAAGCTGCTTGCCGAAGTCAGCATGACGGTAGAGGACATCGACCTGTTCGAGCTGAACGAAGCGTTTGCCTCCCAGTCGCTCGCCTGCATGCGCGAGCTGGGGCTTGATCCGGAGAAGACAAATGTAAACGGCGGAGCGATCGCCTTGGGCCATCCGCTCGGCATGAGCGGCGCCCGGCTGGCAGGCACGATCCTGTACGAGCTGCGCCGCCGCCAGAAAAAATACGGAATCGTCTCGCTGTGCATCGGCGGCGGCCAAGGGCTGGCGACGCTGGTAGAAGCGCTGTAGCAGAAGAGAAGTCCTACTGCATTGGAGGAGTGGAAGATGAAAACAGCGGTCATTATCGATGCTGTGCGGACGCCAATCGGACGGATTGGCGGCGCCTTGAAAGAAGTGCGCCCGGATGATCTGGGGGCATTGGTCATTCAAAAGCTGCTGGAACGAAATGACATTGATCCGAAGACGATTGATGACGTCATTATGGGCTGCGCCAACCAGGCAGGCGAAGACAACCGCAACGTGGCGCGGATGTCTTTGCTGCTGGCCGGAGTGCCTGTCGAAGTGCCGGGCGTGACGGTCAACCGCTTGTGCGGCTCCGGCCTGGAAGCTGTCAATCAGAGCGCGAATGCGATCAAGGCAGGCGCAGGTCAGGTGTACATCGCAGGCGGGCTGGAGAGCATGACGCGCGCTCCGCTGGTGATGATGAAGCCGGGGACTGCTTTTCAGCGCGGAAATCAGCAACTGGTCGACACGACGCTCGGCTGGCGGCTGGTCAACGATAAAATGAACGAGCTGTACCCGCCGATCAGCCTTGGAGAGACGGCGGAGAAGGTCGCGGAGCAGTACGGCATCAGCCGCGAAGCGCAGGACGAGTTCGCGCTGCGCAGCCAGCAAAACTACGCCCGCGCCCTCGCAGAAGGAAAATGGGCGCAGGAGATCGTTCCGGTCGAGCTGAAAGGGCGCAAAGGCGATGTGACCTTGTTTGACCGCGACGAGCACGCGCGTCCGGAGACGACGATCGAGCAACTGCAAAAGCTGAAACCTGCTTTTCAGGCGAACGGCACGGTCACAGCGGGCAATTCCAGCGGCTTGAATGACGGGGCGAGCGCCCTGCTCGTCATGGAGCAGGAGGCGGCTTTGGCGGCCGGGCTGAAGCCGCGTGCGCGCATCGTCGCGTCCGCAGTGGCAGGGGTCGATCCGTCCGTGATGGGCATTGGGCCGGTTCCGGCAACGCGCAAGGCGTTGAAGCAGGCGGGCCTGTCGATTGAGCAAATCGAACTGTTCGAATTTAACGAAGCGTTTGCCGCACAAGCAGTAGCCTGCGTGCGCGAGTTGGGGGTCAACCCGGAGCTGGTCAACGTCAACGGCGGAGCGATTGCGCTGGGCCATCCGCTCGGGGCAAGCGGCGCGCGCATCCTCACGACCTTGCTGTATGAGATGGAGCGCCGTGAAGCCCGCTATGGCCTGGCTGCGATGTGCATCGGTGTGGGCCAGGGGATTGCGACCATCATTGAGCGCGTATAGGCGCTTGCGGGAGACTGGAGGCGAAGGCGTGTGAAGGAAGGACTGCAACCGGGGACGACGGCCGAGTTTACGGTGACCGTCACCGAAGACATGCTGCCTAAGTTTGAAGGCGAGGTCGTGCATCCGGTCATGTCGACCGTCAGCATGATCTACTACATGGAATGGGCAGGACGCCAGGTGATTTTGCCTTATTTGGAAGAGGATGAGGAAGGCTCCGGCTTCGCTGTGGACATCCGCCATGTCGGCCCCGCAGTAGTCGGCCAGACAGTGACCTTCAAGGCGGTTTGCCAGGAAGTGACGAAAAAACGGGTGGTGTGCGAGGTGACAGCGGACACCGCCCGCAATCGCGTCGGGGTCGGAACGTTTACCCAGGCGATCTTCAACAAGCACGAAATCAGGCAGCGTTTTGAGGCATTGCAAGCCGAAATCAGCGCTGAAAAATAAATCATCCAGAATAAATTGACTCTTTTAAAATGTTTTAATATAATTACGTTAAAATAACGTAATATCATTTTGTCGTCATACTTTCAATCGATTCACGCACTCACTAGAGAATATGGTACAATTTCACAGCGAATAGGTATGAATCGATCTGGGGGTTGAAGAAACGTGAAGCCACAATCCATGCTTTTTACGATTTACGGGGAATACGTCCGTCATTACGGGAGCGAAATCTGGATCGGCAGCCTGACGCGGCTCATGGGAGAGTTCGGCCTGTCCGAGCCTGCTGTTCGCGCAGCGATCTCCCGGATGCTCCGCCAGGGCTGGCTGGAGTCGAGAAAAGTAGGCAACAAGAGCTATTATTCGGTATCCGAGCGTGGGAAAAAACGGCTGGAGGAAGCGGCGGCCCGCATTTATAAAGTCGAGACAGACGTGTGGGATGGCAAGTGGTGCATTGCCAGCTACAACATACCGGAGGAGCGCCGCGCTCTGCGCGACCAACTGCGCAAGGAACTGGGCTGGATGGGCTTCGGGATGCTGACGACGAGCACGTGGATCAGCCCGAACGACCTCGCCGACCGGGTAAAAGAACTGACCGAGTCGCACGAGATCACGGAGCACGTCGAAATTTTCAGCGCAGGGCACCTGGGCTGGAGCGATCCCAAGCAGTTGGTGCAGAAGTGCTGGAACATCGACGAGATCAACGCGAAGTACAAAGAATTTATTGATACGTATCGCGAGCAGTTCGAGCAGCTATCCGCGAAGATCAGCAGCGGCGAGGAAGTAGCCGACAGCCATTGCTTCGTGGAAAAGACCAAGCTCGTCCATGAATATCGCAAATTTTTGTTTATCGACCCGGACTTGCCGCAGGAACTGCTGCCGGATCTGTGGCTGGGCAAAGAAGCGGATCAATTGTTCCAAAACTATTATCAACTTTTGAATCCAGGGGCAGTTCGATTCTTCGAGACGGTGTATGAAGCTGCACCCGTACATTAGGCGGTTGCTACGAAGAAAGCGCCCTAGTCAATATGCTAGGGCATTTCTTCTGCAATAATATTTCCAATAAATAAAATGTAAGCGTTTTAGATGGTAGTTTTGTTCGGACGCGATATAAAAGGGGGTACAGCACGAATATGACGGAACTGTTGCAGTATGTCGCAAACGGCCTCGTCAGCGGCGGTATTTATGCGATCGTCGCGGTAGGGTTCATCACGATTTACAACGTGAGCAAAGTCATTAATCTCGCACAGGGAGAATTTTTGATGCTGGGCGGAATGGTGACGGTTGCCTTGATCGGGATGAATCTGCCGTACGGATTAGCAGCGCTGCTCGCCATCATAGCAGTGACGGCAATCGGCATCATCATGCAGAAGTATGTCATCGCTTATGTGAAAAAGGCCAGTCCTATTAGTTTGATAATTTTGACAATAGGCATTTCCACTTTGATTCGAGGCATCGCCAGCTTTATATGGGGCAAGGATGCATTTGCGCTGGAGCCGATTACGAGCAACGAGCCGATCTCGTTCGGGGGCGTGACGATTGCTACGCAAAGCGTGTGGATTTTGGCCGCTGTCCTTATTATTCTGTTTCTTCTCTGGTACTTGATGGATAAGACGATTTTGGGGAAAAAGATCAACGCCTGTTCGGTCAATCCGATGGCTGCCCGCCTGATGGGGATTTCACCCACGAAGATGAGCATGCTCGCCTTCGCAATCAGCGGAGCCACCGGAGCGATTGCCGGAATCGTGATTGCCCCGCTTAGCGTGACCTCCTACGACATCGGGGTGCTGCTCGGAATCAAAGGATTCTCCGCAGCCATTCTGGGCGGTCTGGGCAATCCGCTCGGTGCAGCGGTTGCCGCCTTTTTGCTCGGCATCGTCGAGTCGCTCGGAGCAGGCTACGTCAGCTCCGGGATGAAGGACGCGATCGCGTTTCTCGTTCTGATCGGCATGCTGCTGGTGAAGCCATCCGGCCTCTTTGGAGAACGCAGCGTAGGAAAAGGAGGGCTGTAGATGAAGCGGTTGTTGACGAAATGGGGAAAAGGCTTCGGCATTTATCTCGCCTTGATGGTGGTGTTCCCGTTCGTGATGCCGGATGAGTATTACCGCTCCGTCGGGATTATTATCGGGCTGCATGCCATCGTGACGATCGGGCTTTGTCTGGTGATGGGGCTTGCCGGACAGATTTCGCTCGGACAAGCAGCCTTTTGGGGAATCGGTGCATACACGTCCGCCGTTTTGACCACGAAGTACGGCCTGTCGCCGCTCGTCGGCCTCGTCGCCTCCGCAATCATTCCCGGCCTGTTCGCCTTTATTCTCGGCAGGGCGATCGCCGGGCTGCAAGGCTACTACCTCGCCATGGCGACCTTGGCCTTTGGCTACATCGTCCAGATCGGCATTACCGAGTGGGAGCCGGTCACTGGCGGGGCGAGCGGGATGATTAGCATTCCGCAGGTGCCGCTGTTCGGCGGCAGCGAGCTGTCCATGTACTACCTGATCTGGGCGATCGTTACCTGTGTGCTGTTATTCTCGCTCAACCTTATGCATTCGCGGGTCGGCAGAGCTTTTCGCGCGATTCACAAAAGCGAGATTGCCGCAACCTCGATGGGCGTTGACGTGCGCAAGTTCAAGCTGAACGCCTTCGTGGTCAGCGGGATGTTCGCCGGAATTTCCGGCGGCTTGTACGCCCACTACATGGGGATTCTCGATCCGCAGCCGTTCGGACTGCACGAATCGATCAAATTTCTCACCATGGTCGTCATCGGGGGGATGACGAGTATATGGGGGGCGCTGATCGGCACCGTACTGATCGGCTTTATCAGCGAAGGATTGATTCTGCTCAGCGAAGTCATTCCAGGCTTGCAGGGCGACGTCGATACGATCGTCTTCGGCGGCATCCTCGTCTTGATCGTCATGTTCATGCCAGAGGGACTTGTGCCGCGGATTCGTTCCGCCTATGAAAAAGCGCAAGCGAAAAAGGCAAAAGAACTGGCCGCGAAGACGCAGTCTGGCGAGCGGGTAGAAAGGAAGGCGGCAACATGACAACTCTGTTGGAAGTGCAGGAGCTGTCCCGCGATTTCGGCGGGGTACGAGCTGTCAACCAGGTGAACTTTCAAGTGCGGGAAGGCGAGATTTTGGCGCTGATCGGCCCGAACGGCGCGGGGAAAAGCACCGTGCTGAACATGGTGTCGGGCGTCATTCCTCCCTCCGAAGGCGAGATTCGCTTCCAAGGCAAGCCGATGACGCGAGTCCCCGGCTACGAATACGCCGGATTGGGGATCACCCGCACGTTTCAAAACCTCCAGACGTTTGACGATATGACCGTACTCGAAAACGTCATGGTCGGGATGCATACGAAGACGCGCTCCAGCCTGTTTGCCTGCGGCATGAACCTCGGCAGCGCGAAAAGAGAAGAGAAAATGATGGAACAAAAGGCGCACGCCTGGCTCGGGCGTGTCGGACTGGCGCCGGAATCCCCGCAGCTTGCGGGAAGCCTGCCGTACGGAAAGCTGAGGCTGATGGAGATTGCCCGGGCGATGGTCGCCGGACCGAAGCTGCTCTTGCTCGACGAGCCGGCGGCAGGCTTGAACCATACCGAGACGGCGGAGATGAGCCGGATGTTTTGCGAGATTCGCGACAGCGGCACGGCGATTTTGCTGGTAGAGCATGACATGGACATGATTATGACGATCGCAGACCGCATCGTCGTTCTCGATCAGGGCACGAAAATTGCGGAAGGAACCCCGCGCGAAATCCAGGAGAACCCGCGCGTCATCGCGGCCTATTTGGGAACGGAAGAAGAGTAGGGGGAAAACAGATGGAGAAAGCGATTTTGAAAGTGGACAACATCACGGCTCGCTACGGTCCCGTAGAAGTGTTGCACGGCATTACGATGCAAGTCAACGAAGGGGAGATCGTCTCGCTGCTCGGCGCAAACGGCGCAGGCAAAACGACGTTGTTGAACTGCATCTGCGGGCTGCACAGCGCGAAGGAAGGGAAAATCTGGTTCCGCGATACAGACATTACGGGGATTCCGGCCGAGCTTGTGGTGCCGCGCGGGATGGCGCACGTGCCGGAGCGCAGGCAAATTTTTTCCACGCTGACCGTAGAGGACAACTTGTGGCTCGGCGCTTCTCATCGCATGCCGAAGACGAGCAAAAAAGAAATCGCCAAAGAAATGCAGACAGTTTACGAGCGCTTTCCGATCCTGGCGGAGCGGAAGTGGCAACTGGGGGGAACGCTTTCAGGGGGGCAGCAGCAAATGCTTGCGATTGGCCGGGCGCTTTTATCCAGACCGCAGCTTTTGCTGCTGGACGAGCCGTCGCTTGGCCTCGCTCCGCTGATTGCCAAGGAAATTTTGACGATCGTGCAGGAGATTCGCTCCCAGTGGGGCACGACGGTGTTGCTGGTCGAGCAAAACGCTCGCGCCGCGCTGGCCATCTCCGACAGAGCCTACGTCCTGAGTACGGGAGAGGTCATGCTCGAAGGTAGCGCTGAAGAGATCAGTAACGATCCGCGAGTGCAATCTGCTTATTTGGGTCACTCCCATCAGGCAGTTTGACATTATAGAAGATAGATAATCGAAGGGGGTTTTACGATGAAAAAACGAACGTTTGGCAAGTGGCTGTACCCGGTTGCGATTGCTTCTCTCGTCATGCTCAGCGCCTGTGGCGGCGGCGGGCAGCAAGCACAACAATCCGGCGGCGGGCAGACTGCAGCGACAGAGAGCAAAGAACCGATCAAGGTAGGGGCGATTTTCTCCCTGACTGGTCCGAACAGCCCGCTCGGCGTACCGGAAAAGCAGGCAGTTGAGCTGTTGGTCAAGGAAATCAACGGAGCAGGCGGTGTGGATGGCCGTCCGGTAGAGGTTGTGTTCGAAGACGACAAGTCGGATAACACCGAAGCGGTCAAAGCGATCAAGAAGCTCGTTTCCAAAGAAAAAGTAGTCGCTGTGCTCGGCTCGTCCGGCAGCGGCCCTTCCCTGGGGATGGCGGAGTTTGCCGCAGCCGAGAAGCTGCCGCTGATCTCGATGGCAGCCGCGGACCAGATTACCAACCCTGTGCGCGCAGGCATTTTCAAAACACCGCATACCGATGTGCACGGCACGAAGCGCATTTTTAAATATTTGAAAGAAAAAGGCATTACGAAAATCGCAACGCTCAACGACAGCAATCCGTACGGTAGCGGCTGGACGACCCAACTGCAAAAGTACGCGCCGGAGTACGGCATTACGATTGTGGCAGAAGAGAAGTACGGGACGAAGGACCCGTCCATGAGCTCCCAGTTGACCAAAATCAAAGGCACGGATGCACAGGCGCTGATCGTGGCAGGTACCAACCCTGGCCCGGCGACGATTGTGAAGGAAGCGAAGCAGTTGAACCTCGGCATTCCGATCATCAGCAGCCACGGGTCGGCGAACAGCAAGTTTCTTGAGCTGGTTGGCGACGCGGGCGAAGGCGTCCTGATGGTAGCGGGCAAGCTGCTCGTGCCCGATCAGGTCGATGCGAACGACCCGCAAGCGGCTATCATCAAAAAATTCACAGAAGGCTACCAGGCGGCGTACAACACGCAGCCGGACGGCTTTGCCGGATACGGCTATGACGGCTTGAACCTGCTCGTGGAAGGCTTGAAGCAGGCAGGCGGCGATGCTTCCAAGCTGGGTGAAGTCCTGGAAAAAGTGAAGTACGTAGGCGTTACCGGGGAATTTACGTTCTCGGCAGAAGATCACAACGGCCTGACGGAAGATAGCATGATTATGGTCGAAGTGAAGGATGGCAAATTCCAGATTGTAAAGTAGCAAAATCGATGAGGCAGTAGGAGACGATGGCTGTTCTTTCCGCAGACTTGACGATGGCGGGGAGAATAGCCGTTTTCGTCCCCGCGCCAGGAGGGAAGAAACATGTCGCAGCTTTTAAACAGCTTGCTTACGGTCGCGCCCATTTTGCAAAAAGCGTTTTTGTTCGATTGCATGGTCGGGGTCACCGACCGGGAAAAATTTCTCGCCTACTATCCGGCCCAAGGGCTGAATCTCGGGATCAAAACAGGGGACCCGCTGCGTCCGGGCAGCATCAATGCGACGGCGATTGCAGAAAACAAGCGGGTCGTGAAGAAGATCCCCAAGGAAATTTACGGCATTCCGTACATAGCAGTCGGCTATCCCATCGTCGAAAAGGGACAAGTGGTGGGCTGCCTGGCAACTGGCGTAACGACTGACCAGGAAGACCGTTTGCGCAACCTGGCGGAAAATTTGACGAGCGCACTGGAAAACATCGCCCTGCATACCGTGAGCCTGGCGAAAGACGCGGAAAATCTGGCGCAGGCCAGCCACACGCTGAGCGACGCAGCAAGCCAGATGGAAGTGAAGATCGCGGAGACGACGCAAATCAACGAGCTAATTCGCAACATTTCCACCCGTTCGAACGTGCTTGGCTTGAATGCTGTGCTGGAAGCAGCGCGTGCCGGAGCGGCCGGGCGGGGCTTTTCCGTCGTCGCAGAGGAGATTCGCCAGCTCTCGCAAACGACTTCGACGTCGGCGAAGGATATTTTTCGCATTTTGGCTGAGATGAACGAACTCGTCGCCACAGTGTCCGGGGAGATGGAAAAGACGCTGAACCACAGCCTGCAGCAGTCTACGCGCATACAGGAGCTGGATGCGGTCATGCAGGAGCTGCGGCATATGGCAGAGCAGTTGAAGAAGGCGGCTGCCCTGTCCGGACGGCTGGAATGAGCTGGTTCACGACGGAAGCGTATTGCAAAAACGTATGACGTTATGTTATTATAACGTTATAAAAACGTATTATAAAATTATCATAATGGACAACGGGTAAAAGGAGGTTTTCTCCATGCAAACACAGATGGAACGTTCTGATTTGACGGAAAACGAAAAAATGGAAGCGTTTTTAGCGAGAATCGATCGTGGAGAAAAGATCGAAGCGGATGACTGGATGCCAGACGATTATCGGAACCAGTTGATTAAGCTGATTTCGATGCACGGCATTAGCGAGATCATGGGCGCTTTGCCGGAAAAGGAATGGGTTCCCAAGGCACCGACACTGCGCCGCAAGCTGGCGATCATGGCGAAGGTACAGGATGAGATGGGACACGGACAGCTTTTGCTGCGCGTAGCGGAAGATTTGCTGGCGCCGCTCGGCAAGACGCGCGAAGACTTGATGCAAGATTTGTTCGCGAAAAGACTGAAATTTCACAATGTGTTCCACATGGAAGCGCCGACCTGGGCAGATGCCGGGGTGATCGGCTGGCTGGTTGACGGAGCCGCGATCATCACTCAGTCCATGTCGCTCGATACATCGTATGCGCCGTATGCGCGGGCTTTGCACCGCATCTGTGCGGAGGAAAAATTCCATGCGCAGCATGGCGAGAGCATCGTGCTGGAGCTGGCAGAAGGCACGGAGGAACAGCGCCAGATGCTGCAAGAGGCGATTACCCGCTGGTGGCCGTCGCTGTTGATGTTCTTCGGACCGCCTGAGAACGGCACGATCACGAGCAACCAATCGACCAACATGCGCTACAAGATTCGCACGCAGACCAACGAAGAGCTGCGTCAGGTCTTTTTGAAAAAGTATTTGCCGCGCATTTTCCACCTGGGCTTCACGGTTCCGGACGATACGATTCACTTCGACGAAGAAAAAGATGAGTGGGTGTATCAGCAGCCTGACTGGGAAGCGTTCAAGCAGATCGTCAAAGGCAACGGCCCTCGCTCTGCTCATCGTCTGAACCTTCGGGAAACATCGTATGAAGAAACAAAATGGGTGCGCGATGCGATTATGTCGTACGGCCGCCACGTAGGGTAGGTGAATGAATATGAACAACGAAACAGAAGCCAAAAACAACTTTTTCATATACGAGGTATTCAGCCAAAAAAGCGTAAACTCTTCGTTTGTCCATCAGTTCAGCCTTCTGGCTCCGAACAAGGAAGTGGCTTTGGCGATGGCGCGCGAGAACTTCTTGCGCCGCGAGACATGTTTTAATCTCTGGGTCGTCAAGCGCGACGATATTTACGGCTTGTCGCCGGAGGAGCGCCCGTTTTTGGAGCGGATCGACAACAAGAGCTACCGGGAGACGAGAGGCTACGGGGACTTGCAGGCGAGATGGCGCCATCACCGGGAGAAGTACGAAGAAAAACAGAAGCATGCGGAAAGCGGCAGCTAAGCAGGAGGGAAACAATCATGGGCGACTTTTCACGAGTAGAGACAGTAGAAGCGGCAAAGCAGAATCCAGAATACGCGCAAGCCTTGACTGATCTGTTGTTCCAACTGGCTGACGACGATTTTATTCTCGCGTACCGGGGCTCGGAATGGCTCGGGCTTGCCCCGCATATCGAAGAGGACGTCGCGTTTTCTTCCATGTCGCAGGACATGATGGGCCATGCCGTGATGTTTTATGAAATGCTGGAGCAGCTTGGCGTGGGCAAGGCAGACGATCTCGCGCAGCTTCGCGAAGCGGATGCGTTCCGCAACGCGATTCTGGTCGAACGCAAAAACGGGGAAGGCGACTACAACAGCGATCCACACTACGACTGGGCGTATGCGATTGTCCGCAGCTACGTGTACGGCTTGCACAAGCAAGTGCGCCTCGAGGCGTTGCTGCAATCGTCCTATGTGCCGCTCACGCTGGTCAGCCGCAAAATGCTGACCGAGCATCGCTACCATCTGATGCACTGGCAAGTGTGGCTGAAGCAGCTTGCGAACAGCACGCCGGAAGCGCGGCAACGGCTGGAAGCGGCGATTGCAAAAGTATGGCAGGATGCTGGAGAGCTTAGCCAGCTCGGTCCGAACGCGGACAGCATCGTCCGCTGTGGCCTGATTGCCGCTGAGAGCGAGCTGAAGCAGAAGTGGCTGACGCTTACGCAAGATATTTTCGAAAAAGCGGGACTTGTCTGGCCGGGAGAGCCGGGAGTGCCGGCGGAGCGCGGCCGTCATGGACAGCATACGGCTGAGCTGGCGCAAGCTTTGGCTACCTTGTCGGAAGTGTATCGCATCGATCCGGCCGCGAGCTGGTAAAAAGGGGTGATCTGCATGGCGCAAGAAGGAATGCACGTACACGATGGGCTGGAAGCGACATGCTGGGAACTGCTGCAGCAAGTGACTGATCCGGAGATTCCGGTCATAAGCATGGTAGAGATGGGGATGATCCACCAGGTGCGGGTAGAGGACGATGTCGCGCATGTCGACGTGCTCCCTACCTTCGTCGGCTGTCCCGCGCTTGAGATCATGAAAAAGAACATCGCAGAAAAACTGGTGGAGGCGGAAGGCATCAGCAAAGTAGAAGTTCAGTTTGTCTACGACCCTGCCTGGACGTCCGATCGCATCGCGCCAGAGGCGAGAGGTAAGCTGAAAAGCTTTGGCATCGCACCGCCGCCAATCGATTTCAAACCGGGAGATGTCTGGGAGGTAACCTGTCCTTACTGCGACTCCCCATATACACAGATTGACAACCTGTTTGGCCCTGCCGCATGCCGCAGCATTTTGTACTGCCGGCATTGCAAAAATCCGTTTGAGGCCCTAAAGCCAATCTATTGAAGAGAGATTGAGAGGAGCGATAGTCATGGGAGAGTACAAGCAAATGTATATCAATGGGGAATGGGTTTCCGCCGAGGGCGGCGAATCGATTCAGATCGTCAATCCGGCTACTGGCGAAGTCGTGGGAAGCGCCGCTTTTGGGGATGATCGCGATGCCAAAAAAGCGATTGATGCCGCACATGAGGCGTTTGGAAGCTGGTCTCGCCTGACTGCTCGCGAGCGCTCCAAATATTTGTACACCTTGTCCGAACTGGTCAAAAAAAGCCGCGATGAGCTGGCTGGCATCATCTCAGCCGAAATGGGCAAGCCGCTCGGCGAGGCAAAAGGCGAAGTGCTGGGCGCGGCCGACAACTTCGTCTGGTACGCGGAAGAAGCGAAGCGCGTCTACGGCGAGACGATTCCTTCGTCCGTGCCGAACAAGCGGATCATGGTGCTCCGCCAGCCTGTAGGCGTGGTCGGGGCGATCACCCCATGGAACTTCCCGGTGAACATGGTCGCTCGCAAAATCGCTCCCGCTCTGGCGGCAGGCTGCACAGTGGTGTTGAAGCCTGCGGAGTCTACTCCTCTGTCTGCGATTCGCCTGTTTGAGCTGATCGAGCAGGCTGGCTTCCCGAAAGGCGTCGTCAACCTCGTCATCGGCAAGCCGGAATCGATCGGCCAGGAGTTTATCGAAAATCCGAAACTGAGCAAAATCGGCTTTACAGGCTCTACTCGCGTCGGCAAGCTGCTGATGGAGGGCGCAGCGAAGCAGGTGAAGCGCGTCAGCATGGAGCTGGGCGGACATGCGCCGTTCATCGTGTTCCCGGACGCGGATCTGGACGCGGCGGTCAAAGGGCTGTTTGAGAGCAAGTTCCGCAACTCCGGGCAAATGTGCATTTGTACAAACCGCCTGTACGTCCACGAAGATGTGGCAGACGCCTTTACCGAAAAGCTGGTCGAGCGCCTGAAACGGGCAAAAGTAGGGGACGGACGCCTGAAGGAGACAGAAATCGGTCCGCTGGTGAACGAGCGCGCGCTGAACAAAGTGCTGGAGCACATTGAGGACGCCAAGGAAAAAGGCGGTCAGGTCGTGTACGGCGGCAGCCGACTGACCGAAGGCGAATACGCGAACGGCTTCTATTGCGAGCCGACGGTCATCACGGGTGTGACAGAAGCGATGAAGATCGCCAGCGAAGAAACGTTTGGCCCTGTCGTTCCGCTCGTTCGCTTCACAGACGAAGCAGACGTGGTGCGACAAGCAAACGACACGCGCTACGGCCTTGCTGCCTACGTGTACACGCGCGACAACCAGCGCTGCTTCCGCATGGCCGAGCAGTTGGAGTACGGCATTGTCGGCATCAATGACGGCTCGCCGACCCAGACGCAAGCTCCGTTCGGCGGATTCAAGGAAAGCGGTATCGGACGCGAAGGCGGACGCTACGGCATGGATGAGTATTTGGAGACGAAATTCGTTTCCTTCGGAGTGTAAGCCAAGCGAGTTTTTTTACGGGACCAGAGGAATCTGGTCTCTTTTTTTTACAGATAAGATAGGACAACCAAGGCTGCGCCAACGGCTTGGCCCAGCCAAGTTTTCTAATGTCAGCGCATTTGTCAACACTTTGTTCATTTTTCTTATCAAAGAAGAAGAGAATCAGCGGTATAATGGAGATTGTATAGAGGGCACCCTTATTAGGTAGATTAGAATTTAAAAAATTCCAATCGACATAGCGCGCAGCTCGGCCAGATTGTAAAACGAAGCGGGCAGCAAGACTTGCGCCCGGTTGGGAGCGCTGGCCCCGCAACGACTGACGTGGCGAAGCCCCAGGCTTTACTATTAGGAAGGGAGGATTTGAATGGGTCAGCATCAACACGAGCTGTCAGCGATGAACGCGACGGCATCCTTTTCAGATTTGTGGAGTCCCGATGTGATGCTTTTCACTCTGCTTATCGCTACGGTATATTTCCTGGTGACAGGTCCCATGCATAAACGTTTTGAAAATGCCACGATGGCAACCACGAGGCAAAAGCTGCTGTTTGTTTTTGCCCTGTTGCTGTTTTACGCAGCACAAGGGAGCCCGATCAGCTATTACGGCCATCATTACTTGTTCAGCTTGCACATGCTGCAGCAATCGATCTTATACTTTGCCCTGCCTCCCATCGTGCTTTTGGCGATGCCTGAGTGGCTTCTGGAAAAAATCTTTCAGCCACGGCCGCTCAACGCGATGCTGCGAGCTTTTACACATCCGTTAGTGGCTGCGCTTTTGTTCAATACGCTGTTTTCGTTTTACCACATCCCGTTTATTTTTGACGCGGCGGCGCTTCATCATCAATGGATGACGGTCTATCACGTTATTTTGATCCTGGCTGCCTTTGCGATGTGGTGGCCGATTGTCAGCCCGTTGTCCGACAGCAAGAGACAACTGGCCGGATTGAAAAAGCTGGTGTACATCTTCGTCAACGGCGTGCTGATTACGCCCGCCTGTGCGCTGATTATTTTCGCGTCCGATCCGCTGTATGCGACGTACATCTCGGCTCCGCAACTGTTCCCGAGCCTCAGCACTTTCAGCGACCAGCGGCTTGGCGGAATCATCATGAAGCTGGTGCAGGAGCTTGTGTACGGCTCTGTACTCGCCTATGTCTTCTACCACTGGTATAAGCAGGAGAAGCAGGACGACCTGCCCATGGATGAACAGCCAGGCGCCCTGCTGATGAAAACGCCGGCTACGGATGAAGGCAGGGTATAGAATTATAGATAGATTATTCGAATGAGGTGTAGAAATGTCCATCTTGCTGCCTACGATAAGCACATCGTTTATCGTCATCAGCGGTATTCTTGTCGCTTGTGGCTGGTATGCGGTCGCGAAGAAACAAATTGACAAACACATGAAGATCATGAAATGGGCTGCCATCTGTGCAACGATCTTCTTTATCACGTATGTATCCAGAACGGCTTTTGTCGGAAACACGCATTTCGGTGGGCCTGACAGCTTGAAGCCAATCTACCAGACGTTCCTGATCTTTCATATCGTACTGGCTACGGTAGGGGGAGTAATGGGGCTGGTGACGCTCAGACACGCCTACAAAAACAACATTGCCGCCCACAGAAAAATCGGGCCGTGGACGTCGATTGTCTGGTTTGTCACCGCCATTACCGGAGCTACGGTGTACACCTTGCTCTACATCATTTATCCGGGCGGCGAGACAGCCGGCGTTCTGGATGTTATTTTTGGCAAGTAGGGCGTGCGCTTTTCAAGTTGACTAGCTTCTTTGGCATTCGATACAATGAAAGTTAGTTTTTCCAATTGGATATTCGCATGTTCAGATAGATTCAGACAGGAGGTACAAAACGTGGACCAGCAAGTGACAATGCAGGAATCGCTTGATACTGAGACGCCCCTGCACGCACAACCGGGAGAGCCGGCAACTTTTCGGGACTACGTAGAACTGACAAAGCCTGGAATTACGATGTCCAACCTGATGACCACTTTCGCTGCTTTATGGCTGGCATCTTACGGTTTTCCAGACTGGAAATTGGCGATTTTCACCATGCTCGGTACAGCTTTGGTGATTATGTCGGGTGCGACGTTAAACAACTACTATGACCGCGATCTGGACAAAAAAATGAAGCGGACCAAAGGGCGCGCGCTCGCAGCAGGGCGGATTTCTCCGCGCACCGCGATTCTGCTCGGAATCGGCTTGCTGCTCGCAGGTTTGGCCGTGCTGGCGGTATTCGCGAATCCGCTGGCTGCTGTCTGGGGACTGATCGGCCATATTTTCTACGTGCTGATTTACACGCCGCTCAAGCGCGTGACTACCTTGAACACCGTCATTGGCGGGATTTCCGGTGCGGCTCCGCCAGTCATCGGCTGGGTAGCCGTCACAAACAGCATGGACCCGGCAGCGTGGCTGCTGTTCCTGATTTTGTTCCTGTGGCAGCCACCGCACTTCCTCGCGCTGGCGATGCTGAAAACAGAAGAATACCGCGCAGGCAATCTGCCGATGCTGCCAGTCGTCAAAGGCTTCGCCGAAACGAAGCGGCAAATGGTGCTGTGGGGCTCTGTCCTGTTCCCGGCTTCGCTCCTGCTCTTCATCCACGGCAGCGTAGGCTACGTCTACCTGGCTGTGATGGGCTTGATGGGCATCGTGTACATGGTGCTGCTGTTCCAAGGTTTCAAGGCCAAGGATGATCTCGCCTGGGCACGCAAGCTGTTCGGCTATTCGATCCTGTATTTGACGATCTTTTGTGCCGTCATTGTCATCAGCACAATGGTGTACCATTATTGACACGAAACACTCACGAAATGTTCACGGAACATCCCTTGCTTAGCAGGGGATGTTTCATTAATGTAAGAGAGGGCAACAGTTAAGAGGCTGCTTCACCGTGAGTCTCAAACATCACAGGAAACAGGGTGTATTCACTATGGAAAAATGGCTGAAACCTCTAGCCGTTCTTGCTACTCTCGTCATGTTTATCGTCATGATCGCCGGGTCGCTTGTGACCAAAACGGATTCCGGTCTGGGCTGTGGAAACGACTGGCCGCTCTGTAATGGCAAGTGGGTCCCGGAATATACATTGGCATCAATTATTGAATACATGCATCGGTTGATTACAGGTGTGGCTGGCATCGTTGTGGTTGTTTTTTCCGTGCTGTGCTGGCGCCACTATCGGGGCAACCAGGAAGTGCGCAATCTCGCCCTGTTCGGTCTGTTTTTTATCGTTCTGGAGTCCATTCTCGGCGCTTCTGCGGTCATTTGGCCGCAATCGTCATCCGTGCTGGCTCTGCACTTCGGGTTTTCCCTGCTGGCTTTTACCGGCGTGTTCCTCTTGACCGGGTTCGTGCTGCAGCGGGACAAGATGGAGAGCATGGTGCAAGATACGGCATCGACGGGTTTTCGCAACTGGATGTGGGCCGTGGCGGCCTATACGTACGGTGTGGTCTATCTCGGAGCGTACGTCCGGCATACCGGATCGAGCATGGCTTGTAGCGATTGGCCGCTGTGCCAGGGGCAACTGATTCCTCAGCTCTCCGGCCAGACAGGCATTCATTTTGCCCACCGGCTGGGCGCGTTGCTTCTCGTGTTTTTGCTGCTCGGAACGATGATTTATGCCATGCGCCACTTCAAGGAAAAGCGCCGCGATCTGTACGGCGCAAGCATTCTCGCCTTCGTGCTGGTCATCCTCCAGGTGTTCAGCGGCGGATTCGTGGTTCTGTTCCAGCTTCACCTCTATGCTACGCTGCTCCACTCGATGATTATTACGATTCTTTTCGGGGTCATCAGCTACATGTGCTTGCAGTCGCACAAGTCGCCGCAAGCAGGCAAGCTGAGAAGATAGAGACAGTGATTCGCGCTTGAAAAAAGCCGCACTCCCGCTTTTGTGCAGGGGGTGCGGCTTTGTGCATTTTACGTTTGCGAACTGGCTTTACGGAACAGGGGTGAAGACGCCCTGGTCAAATTGGTAGACCACAAGCTTGGTTGCGGTCTTGCCGGGGAGGGGGATTCCACTGTCCGGGTCAAGCTCTTGCTCTGTCGTCCAGTAGTATAGCTGCGGGATCTCTCCGCTTATAATCTGGTAGCTGCCGAGCGTCTGGAAAAGCTGACCGCCGGGAACGGAGGAGGTTTGCTTCAACAGTCCGCTCCAGGCTTCCACCAGCTTGCCTTTTTCCAAGTACCAGAGGTGAGCTTCGTAGACGCTCAGTCCGGTTCCTCCCGTATGGTCAACCGTTTCAAGCAGACGCGTTCCTGTCAGCTCGATGCGGCTGTCCAAATAATACGGGTCGAGCTCGGGATGGTTTACCTCCTGTGCATAATCCCAGCGTTCCGGTTGCAACTGCGGGACGTTCCACCGCTTTTCTGCGATGAGCGAATACGTGCGGTCTGGCTTTTGATCGAGGACGTAAAACGAGCCGATATGTACGCTTGCATTTTGCTTGGCAATAATCTCCGAATCAGCGTCTTCATCCAGATTGACCAGTTCAAAATCAAAGTGAGGCAGGTCAACAGGATCATGGGCACTTGCATTGATCCAGTTGATGACCTGCTCAGGTGTGGGGGGGACGGAAGCGGGCGACAAGGGAGCGGCAGCGTGGACCAGGCAGGGAAGAGCCAGTCCGGTGAAAGTGAAAAACAGCAGGCGGCGAACCAACAAGGGTAACAAGCTCCTTTCGGCGGATGGTTGGAAAGAACAGGGATCTAGTAGAAAGACGCAGGCAGAGCGCAAAAGTTACCGGCAAGTACCGTAAATTTCAACCACGCACCGCTCTGTCTTTTGTTACAATAAAAAGCAAACACATGATCGTGGAGAAAGGATGGGAGTCATGCGCATTTTACATACGGCCGACTGGCATTTCGGGCGGCAGCTCGAAGGCCGCGACCGCCGGGCGGAGCAGACGGCTTTTGTGGACGAGCTCTGCCGGATCGCGGAAGAGCGGGAAGTGGATTTGGTGCTGGTGGCAGGAGATGTGTACGATTCGGTAAACCCGCCAGCGTGGGCGGAGGAGCTTTTTTACGAGGTGCTGGAGCGCTTGTCCGCGGAAGGCCGCCGGGGGGTTATCGTGATCGCGGGCAACCACGACCAGCCTGAGCGGGTCCGGGCAGCATCGCCGCTTGCCGCGAAGCACGGAATCGTTTTGCTCGGCTTGCCGAAGGAAGCGCCTTTGATCGCACAGTCACCGTCCCCGGACCGGGTACAGGTCGTCCAGGGAGGCCCTTCCTGGCTGGAGCTGAAGGTGCCGGGCTGTGAGCATCATGCGGTGGTGCTCGCGTTGCCGTACCCTTCCGAGTCGCGGCTGAAGGAGCTGCTCAGCGAGAGCTTTACGCAGGAGCAGATGCAGCTCGCCTTTTCAGAGCGGATCGCTCGGTTGTTTGCCGATTTGTCCGTCCATTTTCGCGAGGACACTGTGAATCTGGTCACGAGCCACTTGTTTGTGATGGGGGGCATGGAGACGGATTCGGAGCGGCCGATTCAAATTGGCGGCGCTTTGACGGTGTCTCCGCAAGCTTTTCCGAAAAACGCCGACTACGTGGCGCTCGGCCACCTGCATCGCCTGCAAAAGCTCAGCGACAAGCCGCTCGTGCGCTACAGCGGCTCGCCGCTCTCGTACAGCTTTTCCGAGGCGGGGCAGAGCAAGGCGGTGGTGTTGGTCGAGGTGGAGCCTGGGCAGGACGTGCGGGAGGAAATCATTTATTTGACGAGCGGCCGTCCGTTGGCGCGCTGGAAGGCGACAGAAGGAATCGCCCAGGTCGAGCGCTGGCTTGCCGAAGGACGGGACGCAGGCTCCTGGATCGACCTGGAACTGCACGTGACAGACGTGATCGACCCGGCGGAGTTTCAGCGTGTACGGAAGCTCTCGGACGACTTTTTGAAAATCCAGCGCGTCGTCATTCGCGAAGAGCGCGACGAGGAAGAGGCGCAGCGGGTGGAATTGACGGAGCTGACATCGGATCAGTTGTTTCGGCGTTTTTATGAGCGCAAAAAGGGAGCGGCGCCGGATGAGCGGCTCGTTGCCTTGTTCCAGCGGCTGCTGGCGGAAACCGGGGGAGAGGGGGAAGAAGCGTGAGGCCGATTCGATTGAAGCTGGCAGGGATGCACAGCTATCGGGAAATGCAAGAGGTTGACTTCGAAATTTTGTGCCAGGCGGGACTGTTTGGCATTTTCGGACCGACGGGCAGCGGCAAATCGACGATACTGGATGCGATCACGCTGGCGCTGTACGGACAGGTCGTCCGGCTCGGCGGCGGGAACCATCCCAAGGAAGTGCTGAATCAACTGGAGCGGCGCGTCTTCGTCTCCTTTACGTTTGAGCTGGGCACAGGTAATGAGCGCAAGCGATATACGATTGAACGGGAATTTGGTCTGGATAAAAAAGGGAACAAACGCCAACCCGAGGTGCGACTGATTCAGTCCGGCGCGTTGAGCGGAGAGCCGGATGTCGTGCTGGAATCGAAGGCGACGGCAGCTACTGCGGCGGTCGAGGAACTGATTGGCCTGACTTTGCAAGATTTTACCCGCGCGGTTGTTTTGCCGCAGGGGCAGTTTTCCCGCTTTTTGACGCTCAAAGGCAGCGAGCGCAACGAGATGCTGCAGCGGATGTTCCGGCTGCACATCTACGGGGAAAAGCTGAGCGAGCGCGTGCGGCACGCTCTCGACCAGGCAAAGGAGCAGATGCACCGTCTGCAGCTCGAGACGGCGGCGTTGGGAGAAGCGGGGCCGGAAGCGCTGGAGCAGGCGCGACAGACTTTTGAGGAAGCAGCGCAAATGGAGCGGTCGTTCACGGAGCAAAAGCAGGAGCTGGCCGGAAAGCTCAAGGAACTGGAGCAGCTCGCCCAGTGGCAAGGGGAGCTTGCCCAAGTCCAGCAGCAGTTGCAGCAGCAGGCAGCGAAGGAGGCGGAAATCGCTCTGCTCACGGCAAACATCCGCGAGTGGGAGGCGAGCATTCGCCTGTGGCCGCTGGTGCAGCAGTACGAGCGGCTCGATCAGGAATGGAGCGTGACCGGGCAGGCGCTGGAGCAAAGCCGGGAACAGCAGGAGACAGCACGGCTTGCCCTGGAAGCGGCAGAAGCCGAGTACGCGCGGGCGCAGGCGGAGCTGGCGGCGCAGGAGCCGCAACTGATCCAGCAAAAAGGCAGGCTGGTTCAGGCCCAGGAATGGGAAGCAGAGCTGAAAGCGATTCGCGAAGAGCAGTCTGTGCTGGAGCGCGAATGGCAGGAAGTATCGCTTGGCCTGACGCAGACAGAGGTGCAGCTTGAGCGGGACGAAGCCGCTCTGCAAAAGTGGGAGCAGGAGTGGAACAAGCTTGCGGAAGAAAGCAGGCAGGCGATGGTGGCTCCGGAGTGGCGAGAGCGCGTCGCGCGGGCGCGGGAAGCGAAGCAGCAGTGGGAGCGGGAAGAAAAGAAGCTGCGCGAGCTGGAAGCGGAGCAGGCAACGGCCGTGTCTCGCCTGCAGGCGGCGACGGATAGAGCCAGTGTGGACACACGCGATTGGGAACAGTCCGCAAACCGGCTGGCCGAGCTCAAAGAACGGCTGGCAAAAGCGGTGGACAAACCGCTCATGAGCGACGAGGAATGGGAGCGGTCGCGCAATGTGCTGGCGGAAATGAAGCAGGTAGGCCGCCAATGGCGCGAAGGCTTGACGGCGATCGCGAGCTGGCAGGAAAAGTGGCAGCAGATCGAGCAGGAGCGGCAGCAAGCGGCGAAGCGTTACCAGGAGCTGGCTGAGACGGTTCAGGCGTGCGAAGCCGAGGCTCTTGCGCGGCTTGCCGAACGCGAAGGGCTGCGCCAGGAGTGGGAGCGCTGGCAGCAGGAAAACATGGCCCGCTACTTGCGCGAGCGGCTGGAAGAAGGCAAGGAATGCCCGGTGTGCGGCTCGCTGCATCATCCGCTGGACGGCCAGGGTCATCCGGCAGACGGCGAAGCAAAAGCGGCGGGTGACGACCTGCGCGCCCGGATCAAAGCGTCCGAAGAAGCCGTGAAGGCAGCCGAGCAAAAGACAGCGCAGGCGAAAGAAGCGTGGGTGACGGCCAGGGGGACACTGGCTGCTGCCGAAGAGAGAGCAGCCGCGGCGCAGGCCGAGTACAAAGAGCTGGAAGCGCGGCTGGCCGCCGTCAAGGCGGAGTGTCACGGACATGGGCAGCCTTGGCTGGTAGAGACGTTTGAAGAGCTGATTGCCGTCTACCAGCGCGAGGAAAAGGAGCTGGCGGCCAAGCACGCCGAGCGGGAGCAGGCCAGGGAAGAACGGGAGCGCCTGCAAAAGCAGTTGGAAGTGCTGCGCGAGGAAGAAGCCGAGAAGAAGCGGTTGATGGAAAAAAGCGGCCTGCTGCTCGAACATGCGCAAAAGGCACTGGATGAGAGCATTGCCCGCGTTGCCGTTGCTGTGGCAGCGGCGAAGCAGTCTGGCGAAGAGCTGGATGCGGTGCGCCAAGAGATGTTGATCGAGGAAATTGAACAGCGCTACGAGGAAATCGGCCGCCTGGACCGGAAGCTGGCAGAGCTAGAGCGCATGCGCGCCGAGCAGGAAGCTTTGCGCAGCCAGCTTATGACACAAGTAGAGGCTGCCAAATCGCGAAAAGCCGATTGGAAATCGCGTGAATCCGCTCTCGGGGAAAAGCTGGCCGACCGAAAACGGATGTGGGAGCAAAAGCATGCCCAGTGGCTGGAGCGGACCGGCGGCATTCCTGCGCAGGAGGGGCTGGCTCAGATAGAACAGACGCTAGACTCGCTGCGCCAGTCGCTGACAGAGGCCGAGGCGAAGCGCAAGGCAGCGGCAGAGGCGAGACAGGCAGCCCAAAACGATTTGGTCAAGCATTCGGAGACGCTGGCCGTTTTGACCAGACAGCGCACAGAGGCGCATGAGGCTTTGTATCAGGGGCTGCAGGAGACGGGCTTTGCCGCCTTGGAGCAAGTGCGTGAAAAGTACGCAGAGCGCGGCAAGCTGCCTCAGGCGAAGGAGCAGGTCGAGGCGTATGCGCGCGTTTTGGGACAGCTTCGCTACGAGGAAGACAGGCTGCTGCAAGCCATTGCAGGCCGTACGATCTCGCACGAGGAGCTTGTGAGCGCCAAAGAAGCGTGGGAGACGTGGGAGCAGTCTTTTGCGGAGGCGCAGAAGCAAGTCGCCGTCGCCAAAGAGCACGTCGAGCGCATGGAGAAAAACCATAGCAGGTGGCAGGAGCTGCATCAGCAAATCGTCGAGTTGCAAGACGAGCAGAGCCGCCTGGAAGAATTGAAAAAGCTGTTCGAAGCGAAGGCGTTCGTCCAGTTTATTGCAGAAGAAAAGCTCGTGTCCATCGCACGGGATGCATCCTATCACCTGAAGCGGATGACCGCAAATCGCTACGGTCTGGAAATCGGCGACGAGGGCGAATTCGTACTGCGCGATGAAGGCGCGGGCGGGATGCGCCGTCCGGTCAGCACCTTGTCCGGCGGCGAAACGTTTTTGACCTCGCTTGCGCTTGCGCTCGCCCTGTCGATGGAGATACAGATGCGCGGCGGCCGACTGGAGTTTTTCTTTTTGGACGAAGGCTTTGGAACGCTCGATCCGGAGCTTCTGGAGGTCGTCATGGACGCGCTGGAGCGGCTGCGGATGGACGATTTTACGATCGGCGTCATCAGTCACGTCCCGGAAATACGCGTGCGCATGCCGCGCCGCCTGGTCGTGACGCCGGCAGAGCCGATGGGCAAAGGCAGCACGCTGCAACTGGAGATGGAGTAGGGAAGGGGAAAAAACATGGCAGTCCAATTCATACTGGGACGGGCAGGCACGGGAAAAACGGAGGAGATTCATCAGCAGATTCAAAAGCGGCTGCGCGATACGCCGCTCGGCTCCCCGATGATTTTGCTCGTGCCGGAGCAGGCCAGCTTTCAGGAGGAATACGCCCTCGCCAACCTGCCCGGGCTGGGCGGCGTGATAGGGACCCAAGTGCTCAGCTTCGGCCGGCTGGCTCATCGGTTGCTGCAGGAGCTGGGCGATTTGACGACGGTGGTGGTCGACGATCTCGGGAAGCACATGGTACTGCGCATGCTTCTGGAGCGGCACAAGGAAGAGCTGCAAGTGTTTGGCCGTTCGGCCATGCAGCCGGGCTTCGCCTCTCAGCTTGGACGTTTGATAAGCGAGTGCAAGTCGTACGGCGTCTCTTTTGCCGATTCGGAAAACGTGGACTGGGGCGGAGCCAATCTCAATCAAAAAATCAGCGACCTGCGCCTGATTATGAACGCCTACGAAGGGTACATGGCAGAAGGGTACTGCGATGCTGACGATATTTTGAACCGGGTCGCTGTCATGGTGCGCGACTCGGCCTACATCAGACAGGCGGAAATTTTCATCGACGGCTTTACGGGCTTCACCAACCAGGAGCTGCGACTGATCGAACAGTTGATGCTGCACGCCAAACAGGTGACGATTGCGCTCACCCTGGACCCGGACGAGCGCGACGCGTCTGTCGACGAGCTTGGGTTGTTCCACCCGACTTTGCGCACGTACCAGGCGCTGTCGCTGATGGCGCGGGAATCGGGCGTTTCCGTTGCCAAGCCGCTGCTGTTGACCGAGACGCGCCGTTTTGCCGACAGCCCGTGGCTGCGTCAGCTCGAACAGGTTTATTTTCAATGGGGGGCGCCGCCCGCAGTCGGCGAGCCTCGTCGCAATGATGAGGTTGCCTTGCTCTCTGCCGTGAACAGGCGGGCTGAGGTAGAGGCCGTCGCGCTGAAAATTCTCGCCCTTGCCCGAGAGGAAGGCTACCGCTGGCGGGACATGGCAATTTTGCTGCGGGAAATTGGCACCTATGCCGATGAGATTTCCGCCGTTTTTACCGATTACGGCATTCCGCACTTCCTGGACCAGAAGCGGACCGTGATGAACCATCCGTTGGTGGAGCTGGTGCGCTCGGCGTTGGAGGTCATCGTCACCAGATGGCGGTATGACGCAGTATTTCGCTGTTTGAAGACAGACCTGCTTACGCCAGACCTCGCCCATGAGCGCACGTCCCGCCAGGAGATCGACCGCTTGGAAAACTACGTGCTGGCTCACGGCGTCTTCGGCTACCAGTGGGCGGAGGAATCGGCCTGGCGTTTTCGCGGGCCGTCCGGTGCCGCCGAGGATGCGGAAGCAGACGAGCTGAGGCGCAAATACGCGGCTCCCTTGCTCGCTTTTGAAAAAGAGATGAAGCAGGCGGCAGGCAAAAACGTGCGGGAAATGACGGTGGCGCTGTACAATCTGCTGATCGCCCTGGACGTGCCGGGCAAGCTGGAATATTGGCAACGCAAGGCAGAGCAGGAGGGCGACCTCGATGCGGCACAGGTGCACGGCCAGGTGTGGACGGGTCTGGTCGAGCTGATGGACCAGGTCGTGGAGGTCATGGGCGACGAGAGCATGGAGCTGGCTACGTTTGCCCGCGTGCTCGACAGCGGTCTGGAAACGATTGAGCTTGGGCTTGTCCCTCCGGCCTTGGATCAGGTGCTGGTCGGGGCGATGGAGCGCTCCCGTCAGCCTGATGTCAAAGCTTTGTTTATTCTCGGGGTGAACGAGGGCATCATTCCTCTGCGCCCGAAGGAAGAAGGCATTTTGGACGAGGCGGAGCGCGAGCGGCTGGCGGAGATGGGCCAGGTGCTCGCGCCAAGCGCCAAGCAGAAGCTGATGGCGGAGCCGTACCTTTTGTACCAGGCGCTGACGCGGCCGTCCGAGCGGCTGATGCTGAGCTGTGCCCTGGCCGATGAGGAAGGCAAGGCGCTGCTTCCTTCCTCGGTGTTTTCGCGCATCAAGGAGGTGCTGCCAGACATCTCGCACCAGATGTTTTACAACGAGCCGACGGGCGAGGCGGACACAGATGCCTTTTTGCTCGGACAGCCGAGAAGGGTGTTCCGCCACTTGCTGACCTTGTTGCGCGCGATGAAAAAGACAGGCGAGCTGCCGGTGTTCTGGTGGGAGGTGTACGACTGGTTCGTCCGTTCCTCCCCAGAAGCATTGCGGGAAAAATGGCTGCTGTCCGGCTTGCGCTACCGGAATCTCCCGGACGGGCTGGACAGGCAGACGAGCACGACCTTGTACGGCAAGCAACTGAAAATGAGCGTGTCGCGCCTGGAGCGCTTTCAGGCGTGCCCGTTCTCGCATTTTTCCTCGCACGGGCTGAGGCTGTCGGAGAGAACGATGTACAAGCTGGAGCGCTTCGATGTGGGCGAGCTGTTCCACGCCTCGCTCAAGCGCGCGGTCGAAAAAATGAACGAGGAACATCTGGAGTGGAGCAAGCTGACGGAAGACCACAGCATGCAACTGGCGAGCGAGGTAGTGTCCGAGCTGGTGCCGCAGACCAGAAGCAGCATTCTCACGCGAACAGCGCGCTATCGCTTTTTGGCGGGCAAGCTGATGCGGGCGGTTGGCCGGGCGATCTACGTGCTGGGCGAGCACGCCAAGCGCAGCCGCTTCGCTCCGGTTGGATTGGAAGTTTCTTTCGGACCAAACTCCGACTTGCCGGGCCTCGTGCTCACCCTCGACAACGGCGTGGAGCTGCAACTGATCGGCCGCATCGACCGGGTGGACCAGTCGCTGGACAGCGAGGTTCCGTATTTGCGCGTGATCGACTACAAGTCAAGCCCCAAGCAACTGTCGCTGTCAGACGTGTGGAACGGCTTGAATTTGCAACTGCTCGTCTACCTGGACGTCGTCGTGGCAAACGCGGAGGAATGGCTGGGCAAAAAAGCCGAGATGGGCGGCGTCTTTTACTATCAGGTGGCCGATCCGTTTGTGACGGCGAAGCGGCTGCTGACGTCCGACGAGGCAGCCAAGGAGCGGGCGAAGCGCCTGCGGATGAAAGGCTTGATGCTCGCCGATCCCGAGTTGGCGAAAATGATGGACGGGTATGTAGAGCAGGGGCCGTCCGAGCTGGTTCCGTTTGAACTGAAAAAGGACGGGACGCTTTCTTCGCGTTCCTCTGTCGCTACAGCCGAGCAGTTCCAGACGCTGACGACGTATGTGCGCGACACGGTGAAGCAAATCAGCACGCGCATGACCGAAGGGGAAATCCAGATCAAGCCGTATTCCAACGGGACGATGACTGCCTGCGATTACTGTTCGTACAAGCCTGTGTGCCAGTTCGACGGGGAGACAGGCGGCAACGAGCACAGACAGCTTTCCAAATGGAACAACAAACAAATCTGGAGCATGCTGGCCGAGCAGCAACTGGCAGGAGAGGGAGGTGCTACCGATGGCGGAGCAACAAGTGCAGGCCAAGCCTGAACAATGGACGGATGAACAATGGCAAGCGATTATTCAGCGCGGGGGCAACTTGCTGGTAGCGGCTGCGGCAGGCTCCGGGAAAACGTCGGTGCTCGTCGAGCGGATCATCCGGCGCATCATGGACGAGAGCGAGCCTGTCGGCGTCGACCAGCTTCTGGTCGTGACCTTTACGAATGCGGCGGCGGCAGAGATGCGGCACAGAATTGGCGATGCGCTGAGCAAAGCGCTGAAAGAAAACCCGTATTCTGCCCATTTGCGGCGGCAACTCGCCCTGCTCCAGCGAGCGACCATTACGACGCTGCACTCGTTTTGTCTGGGCCTTTTGCGCCAGTATTACTACCTGATCGACCTCGACCCGGAGTTTCGCATTGCCGACCAGATGGAGGGCGAGCTGCTGCGGCAGGACGTACTGGAGGAGCAACTGGAGGGCTGGTACGAAAGCGACCCGGACTTCCAGGCGTTGGCCGACATCATGCTGGACGGACAGGACGATCAGGCGCTGGCGACTTTGCTGTTGCGGCTGTACGAGTTTTCCCGCAGTCATCCGTCGCCTGAGCGCTGGCTTGCGGAAGCAGCCGACATGTTTGACATTCGCGCTGGGGCCGGTCTGGACGGGCTCGTCTGGGCGAAAAGCGTGCTGCGGTCTGTGGAGCTTTTGCTCGTCGGCATGGCTGGCAAGCTGCAGAGGGCGGCAGAGCTGGCAGCCTCCCCGGAAGGTCCGGCGGCTTATTTGCCGATGTTGGAAGCGGAAGCAGCGGCTTTGAGGCAGGCCGCTGCGGCTTGCAAGGAAGGTTGGGAGGCAGCGAGCCAGGCTATCCGTGGCGTTGCTTTTGCCAAGCTGCCGCCAGTCAAAGGAACCGATCCCGAGATCAAGGAGCAGGTTCAGGCGCTCAGAAACGGCGTGAAAAAGGAGCTGGCGGAGCAGATCGAGCAGTATTTTTCGATGACGGCCGAGCAATATGCCGCTGATTTGCAGCGACTGGCCCCGCACATGAAGACGCTGGCCCGGCTCGTTACCGAGTTTTCCGACGCGTTTCAGTTGGAAAAGCGGGCGCGCGGAATCGTCGACTTTGGCGATCTGGAGCATCTGGCCTTGCGCATTTTGACGGCAGCGGACGAAGCGGGCGAGGCGGTTCCTTCGCCGATATCGGAGCAGCTTCGCGAACAGTTCGCAGAAGTGCTGGTCGACGAGTATCAGGATATCAATCTGGTGCAGGAGACGATTTTGCGCATGGTTTCCCGCGACGGAACGAACGGTGCTTGCGCCAACCGCTTTATGGTCGGTGACGTGAAGCAGAGTATTTACCGTTTCCGTCTGGCGGAGCCGAAGCTGTTTCTGGAAAAGTACTTGACCTATCAAAAAGGCGCGGCAGGCGAGCAGGATGCGGACGATGACGCTCCGGGACGGCGGATCGACCTTGCCGCCAACTTCCGCAGCAGACGCGAGGTTGTGGATGCGGTCAACTTTTTGTTCAGGCAAATCATGTCGCCGGGCGTGGGCGAGATCGACTACGATCCGTCGGCCGAGCTGATTAACCGCGCCTCTTATCCCGAGGCAGAGCCGGGCAGGCTGCAGGCAGAGGTGCACCTGATTAACCGCAACGTTGAGCAAGAAGCGGGGCAGGAGGCGTCTGCAGAGGCAACGGAAGAGGCAGAGCTGGCGGGAATCCCCGAGGCGACGGGCGAATCGGGCGAGGAAGCGAGCGTCGCGCAACTGGAAGCGCGCCTGATTGCCAGCCGGATTCGCCGCTGGATGGAGCCGGGCGAGGGCGAGTCGCCGCTGCTCGTGTTCGATAAAAAGGCAGGGGGAATGCGCCCGCTCGCTTACCGGGATATCGTCATTTTGCTGCGGGCTACGTCCGGCTGGGGGCAGACGATGCAGGAGGAACTGCATGCGGCGGGAATCCCCGTGTACGCCGAGCAGACGGCAGGCTATTTTGCGGCGACAGAAGTAGAGACGATGCTCTCGCTGTTGCGGGTGATCGACAATCCGTTGCAGGACATTCCGCTCGCTGCGGTGCTGCGCTCGCCTATCGTCGGCTTGCGCGAGGAACAGCTTGCCCAAATTCGCATCCAGTATCCGATGGGCCCTTTTCATCTCGCTGTCATCCAGTACGTGAAGGAGCGCCCGCCGCAGGAGTCGTGGGAAAAACGGCTGCGCCAGTTTTTCGCGAAGCTGGAAGGGTGGCGGACGCATGCGCGCAGGGGAGCGCTGTCTGAGCTGCTTTCCGTGCTGTACCGCGAGACGGGCTATCTCGACTACGTCGCTGCCCTGGAAAACGGACAGCAGCGGCAGGCCAACCTGCGTGCCTTGTACGACCGGGCAAGACAGTATGAGGCAGGCTCTTATCGCGGGCTGTTCCGCTTCCTGCGCTTCGTCGACAGGCTGCAGGAGGCGGGCAATGACATGGGCGAAGCGCGCACGATCGGGGAAAACGAGGATGTCGTGCGGATCATGACGATCCACAAGAGCAAAGGCTTGGAGTTTCCCGTCGTTTTCGTCGCGGGCATGGGCAAGCAGTTCAACACGATGGATTTGAAAAGCCAGTTTTTGCTGCACAAGGACCTGGGCTTCGGGCCGATGGCCGTGGAGCCGTCCATTCAGTTGCGCTACCCGAGCATCGCGGCGCTGGGCATTCGGCAGCAGTTGCGCCGGGATATGCTGGCAGAGGAAATGCGCGTGCTGTACGTCGCCTTGACCCGTGCGCGCGAGAAGCTGATTCTCGTCGGTTCAGCCAAAGACTTGGCGAAGAGCGTCATGGACTGGGGCAGACAAGGTGATGGCGAGCGGCTCAGCGACGAGGATCTGATCCAGGCCAAAGGCTATTTTGACTGGGTAGGCCGCGCCTTGCTGCGACATCCGGCAGCAGGCGAACTGCGCGCGTATCCTGCGAAGCAAGGCGCAGGCGAAGAAGTGCGAGTCAGAACCGTTCCCGATGACTCCGTCTGGTCGTTTCATTTTCATCAGGCGGACGAGCTGAAGGCGCAGCAGGAGGCCATGAGCGATGACATGGCACTGTGGGAGCGCGCGACCAGGCGGGAGGAGATTGCAGAACGGCCAGGCGACGAAGCGCTGCGCAAGCTGGTAGAAGCGAGACTGGGCTGGACCGACCCGCACCCGGTTGCCTCGCGCGTGGCGGCCAAATGGAGCGTCAGCGAGCTGAAGCGGCATGCCAAGGTCAGCAAAAGCGGGCAGGCGCTCACACTGCCTTCGATTACGGAAAAGCCGAAGTTTTTGGCGGAACAAAAATCGCACCGCCTGACAGCAGCCGAGAAAGGCACGATCACGCACCTGGTCTTCCAGCATCTCGATTTGCAGCGTCCGCTGGATGAGGCCGACATACGCGAGCAGGTGGCAGAGCTTGCGGCGCGCCGCTTTTTGACAGAGGAGCAGGTGCAGGCGGTGGATGCCGGACAAATTGCCACGTTTTTTGCCGACCCTCTGGGGCAGCGGATGAAAAGGGCCAAGGCGGTTCACCGCGAGCTGCCGTTTACGCTGGTGCTGCCCGCGCATGAAGTGGAGCCGGAGCTGGGCGAAGCAACTTCGGAGCGGATTATCGTCCAGGGTGTGATTGACTGTTTGCTGGAGGAAGACGACAATCGGCTGGTCTTGATTGATTTCAAGACTGACTGGATGGCCAAGGAAGCCTCAGCCGAAGCAATCGAAGAGATGGAGCGCAGGTACAGCGGCCAGATCAGCTTGTACGTTCGGGCGATCAGGCAGATCATCAAGCCGTCTCAGGAAGTGGAGAGCTATCTGTATTTGCTTTCCGGCGGCTTCTCCATCCGGTTTACGTAAAGGCAGACAGGACTGCCGAGCATAAGAGCGCCGTTTTTGAAGCGAATCGAAAACGGCGCTCTTTGTCATGTGCGAAAACACGCTAACGCTCCCTCTGCAAAGTCGGGGGAATGGATGAAGTTGTGGGAGAGCGGGTGAAGTTCAGGACAACAGATAACAAAAGCGGCAAGCAGGCTGGATAATGGCGAACGTACGTGTTAATGTATAGAAAATATTGACATTTCAGTCTATGGGAGGATTCAGGGTGAAAAAGCTGTTGGCGTACAACTGGATGGTGCGGGATGAATGGTTTGCCTGGTGTGCAAAGCTGCCGGAAGAAGAACTGCTGAAAACGAGAGTGGGAGGCGCCGGGACGATTTTGTACACGCTGTTTCATATTGCAGATGTGGAGTACAGTTGGCTGCGGGGCGTACAGGGGAAGCCGGATGTGCAAGTGCCTTACGAGGAACACCAGTCGCTTGTGCAGGTAAAGGCGCTGGCGGCTCAATGGCGGGAAGAGCTGCGCGATTTTATCGAGGCTTGGACAGACGACTGGGAGCGGGAGCCTGTGCGCGTGGCATGGAGCGACAAGGAGTACGCCAAAGGGGAGATCATGCGGCATGTGATCGCGCACGAGATTCACCATATGGGGCAACTGTCGATCTGGGCCAGGGAGCTTGGCTATACGCCAGTCTCCGCTAATTTTATTGGCAGGAACTTGGTGTAAGGCAGCGAGTTTTGCGCGGACAGGGCGCATCACCCAGGACTGCTTCGTTGTAATTTTGCACCGGAATGCAGGCACGGCAAAAAGGAACCGCCACGCCAGAGTCAGTTTGTAACAAGGCAACGCGATTCGCGTCTTCGCTGGTGTGCACCAAAGCAACACATGCCCCTGCCAGTGCCAGTCCGCAACAAAGGCCACGCCGTCCACACCTTCGCGCGACTGCAACCATCCAACTTGATCCCCCATGCATAATTTTCCTCTTGCCTGCCCATACTCCGACTGTTTCGATTGAAGCTGCTGGAGTTGGAATGTCCGGGCGGGAGGTACGCACAATATGTCGTTAAAAGAACAGTTGTTGAGAAAAAAATCGGTTGCCAGCTTGATGGCACAGGTTGAGAGCAGGCAGCTCAAAAAAACGTTGGGCGCTTTTGATTTGACCATGCTTGGCATCGGCGCGATTGTCGGGACGGGCATCTTCGTTCTCACTGGAGTCGCTGCGGCCGAGCATGCGGGGCCTGCGCTGGTGCTGTCGTTTGTCCTGTCGGGGCTCGCTTGCGTATTTGCGGCGCTGTGCTATGCAGAGTTTGCTTCCACCGTCCCCGTGTCCGGAAGTGCGTACACATACAGCTACACCGCGTTTGGCGAACTGGTGGCGTGGATGATCGGCTGGGACCTGATCCTGGAGTACGGGGTGGCTTCCGCAGCGGTGGCGAGCGGCTGGTCGGGCTATGCGCAAGGCTTGCTTGCAGGCTTCGGCATTCATCTGCCTGTCGCTTTGACGAATGCGTTCGACGCTTCTAAAGGAACGATCATTGACTTGCCTGCTGTTGTCATCATTTTTGTTATTACGCTTCTGCTCATGAAAGGGACAAGGGAGTCGGCCCGCTTTAACACGCTGATGGTCATTATCAAGGTCGCGGTGATCCTTTTGTTTCTCATCGTCGGGATCGGTTATGTGAAGCTGGAAAACTGGAGTCCCTTCATGCCGTTTGGCTTTGCCGGGGTCGCGACGGGCGCTGCGACAGTCTTTTTTGCTTTTATCGGATTTGACGCGGTTTCCACGGCCGCAGAAGAAGTGCGCAATCCGCAGCGCGACATGCCGATTGGCATCATCACATCGCTGCTGGTGTGCACGCTGCTCTACATCGCCGTCTCCTTGACGCTGACCGGGATCGTTCCGTACGACATGCTCAATGTCAAAAATCCGGTTGCCTTTGCGCTCAACTACGTGAAACAAGATTGGGTAGCGGGATTCATTTCCCTCGGGGCCATCGTGGGCATCACCACTGTATTGCTCGTGATGATGTACGGACAGACGCGGCTGTTTTTCGCGATGAGCCGCGATGGTCTGTTGCCCGCCGTTTTTTCGCAGGTGCATCCGACCACGCAGGTGCCGCGAAAAAGTACGCTCATCGTCGGCATTTTGGTTGCGATCTTCAGCGGATTGCTGCCGTTGAACAAGCTGGCTGAGCTGACGAATATCGGGACGCTGTTTGCGTTTATTCTCGTCTCCATTGGCGTCGTCGTACTGCGCCGGACGAATCCGGAATTGCGCCGTGCGTTTCGCACGCCGTTCGTTCCACTCGTCCCGATTCTCGCCGTGCTTTTCTGCGGATACCTGGTCTACAGCTTGCCTGCTGTCACGAAGATCGGGTTTCTCGGCTGGCTGGCTGCAGGCGCTGTCGTCTACTTCCTGTACGGACGCAGGCACAGCCATTTGCGGGATGGCGAATACGGCAAATAGCAAAAAAACGAGGCATGTTCTCCTGGGGACATGTCTTTGTTTGCATCTGACAAAACCATCCAATTCATGGTAGAGTAAAAGGAACCAAACTGACGAGGAGAACAGGCCATGAAGCGAAAACGAGCAGACCGACCTGGGTGGAGACGCGTCAAGCGAATGGGCTATCAGGAAAAGTGGGTAGAGGCTTTGTCTTTTTCCGGGTACGCTGTCCGTTTGACCCTGGACGAAGTAACCGAGCCCGCCTACATGCCTGTTGGTGAAAAACTGTTGTGCGTAGGCGACAGAGGGTATGTGTACCTGCAATACTTTCCGGATCAGAAGCCTTATGCCGTCACGAAAATGATGGACGAGCTTGGCAACACCGTGCAGTGGTACATTGATATTTGCAAGGCGCATGGCAAAGATGAGAACGGCCATATCTGGTATGACGATCTCTACCTCGACATTGTGGTGCTGCCGCAGGGCGAGGTTTATTTGCTCGACCAGGACGAACTGGACGAAGCGCTGCAAAAAGGAGTCATCGACAGCGACGAGCACAGCTTCGCGACGGAGGTGGCCGATCAGCTCCTGCGGGATATTTTGGCAGGCAAGCGGGATACCTTTGACTTTCCAAATTTCTTTGCATAAAGTGGGTGCTTTGCATAAAATGAGGAAGAGTTTGGAATGAATCCACATGCAGGAGGGGAAGCGGGATGCAAAAAAAGAGGATGCCAGCCGATTTCCCCTGTTTTTTCAAGAACGAAGGCAACTGCTGCCCTCGTTCTTTTTTTGGTAGAGGGAACCAAAGATTTCGAAAACGTAAAAGACAACGATCGAGGAGGAGGCGCCATGAAGTATAAGCGGGTGTTGGTCAAATTGAGCGGCGGGGCTGTCGCGCAGGAGAACGGGTTTGGATTTGACCCGGGACAACTGGAGCATATCGCGGGGGAGATTCTTTCCTTGCTCGACATGGGCGTCGAGGTAGCGATTGTCATTGGCGGGGGAAACATTTTTCGCGGCAACATGGCGGACCAGTGGGGGATCGAGCGGGTTGAGGCAGACAACATCGGGACGCTGGCGACTGTCATCAACAGCCTGATGCTGCGAGGCGTGCTGAAGGCGCGCGTCAACCGGGAAGTCAGAGTGATGACAGCCGTGCCGATCAATGCCGTCGCGGAGCCGTACATTCGCCTGCGCGCCGTGCACCATCTGGAAAAGGGCTACGTCGTCATTTTCGCGGGCGGAAACGGGCAGCCGTATGTGACGACAGACTATCCGGCTGTGCAACGGGCGCTGGAGGTGGAGGCCGACGCTCTTTTGGTCGCGAAACACGGGGTAGATGGCGTCTACACGGCCGATCCGCGCAAGGACGCGACGGCGAGACAGTACGTGGAGGTTTCCTTTGACGAGGTGGTCAGAAAAGACTTGCGCGTCATGGACCAGTCCGCGATGATTTTGGCGCGGGACCACGGCTTGCCGCTGCATGTGTTCAACTTCGACCAGCCCGGAGCGATGGCGCAAATTTGCCGTGGGGAGCAGACAGGGACTTTTATCAGCCGGGAGCTGGAACCTGTCTTCAAATAAAAGCGGATGAGTTTGGCCCAACCGCTTACTGGGGCGCGGCGCAGAGCCGCTCTTCTTTTTGCCCGAAAGCGACAGCGGGTCACAGCCGCCGCCATTGCCAAATGCTGCAAAAGATTTGGCGTAACCCGCGTTCTCATCTACAATGGATGAGAACACATAGCAGGAATGTGAAGCAGATGTAAGGTGGTGTCACTGATGAGCAAAACGCTTGTGCTGGCGGAAAAGCCATCCGTCGGCCGCGATATCGCGAAAGTATTGCAGTGCCAGAAAAAAGGGAACGGCTTTCTGGAAGGAGATAAATACATTGTGACGTGGGCCTTGGGGCATCTCGTGACCTTGGCCGATCCGGAAGCTTACGGGCAGCAGTTCAGCTCGTGGCGAATCGAGGATTTGCCGATCATGCCGTCTCCGTTGAAGCTCGTCGTCATCCGCGAGAGCAATAAACAGTTTCAGACCGTGAAGCAGCAAATGCGGCGCAGCGACGTCAGCCAGATTGTGATTGCGACAGATGCCGGGCGCGAAGGCGAGCTGGTCGCCCGCTGGATCATCGAGATGGCGCATGTGCAAAAGCCGATCAAGCGACTGTGGATTTCGTCTGTCACCGACAAGGCGATTCGCGACGGCTTCCGCAACCTGAAGGACGGCAAGCAGTACGAAAACTTGTACGCTTCTGCGGCCGCCCGCGCCGAGGCGGACTGGCTCGTCGGAATCAATGCTACTCGCGCCTTGACGTGCAAGCACAACGCCCAGCTCTCGTGCGGGCGCGTCCAGACGCCGACGCTGGCCATCGTCGCGGCGAGAGAAGAAGAGATTCGCCGCTTTACGCCCAAGCCGTTTTTCGGCCTGCGCGCCGTGGCAGAGCAGTCGGTTTCGCTGCAATGGCAGGACCAGAAGACGAAGGACGTCAAAACGTTTTCCAAAGAGCGGGCGGACCAGCTTCTCGCTGCCTTGAAGCAGGAAAAAAGCGCAGAGGTCGTGGATGTGACCCGCACGCACAAAAAGACGTACGCCCCGCAACTTTACGATCTCACCGAGTTGCAGCGGGACGCGAACCGGATGTTTGGCTATTCGCCGAAAGAGACGCTGTCCATCATGCAAAGCCTCTACGAGCACCACAAGGCAGTGACGTATCCGCGGACCGATTCCCGCTACCTCTCGTCCGATATCGTCGAGACGTTGCCAGACAGGATCAAGGCTGTGCAGATGAAGCCGTATGCGCCGCTCGCGGCGAGAATTTTGCGGTCGCCGATCAAGGCGGCGAAGTCGTTTGTGGACGACAGCAAAGTTTCCGACCACCACGCCATCATCCCGACGGAGCAAGCGGTGTTTCTCGGAGATTTGAGCGACAAGGAGCGCAAAATTTTCGACCTGATCGTGAAGCGCTTCCTTGCTGTGCTCTTGCCTCCTTTTGAATACGAACAGACGACTATCCAGGCGAAAATCGGCGGCGAGCTGTTCCTGGCCAGAGGCAAGACCGTGCTGGCCCAAGGCTGGCGGGAAGCCTACGACCACGATGTCGAAGACGAGGAAGGACAGGACGGACTGGCGGAGCAGTGGCTGCCGAAGATCGAAAAAGGCGATCGTCTCGCTATCCAGAGCATCGCGCAAACGAAAGGCGAGACGAAGCCGCCGGAGCCGTTTACAGAGGCCAGCCTGTTGTCCGCGATGGAAAATCCGGCGAAATACATGGCAAACGAAAGCAAGGAGCTAATCAAAACGATCGGCGAGACAGGCGGACTCGGTACTGTGGCGACGCGCGCCGACATCATGGAAAAGCTGTTTAACAGCTTCCTTTTGGAGAAGCGCGGCAAACATATTTTCGTCACGGCAAAAGGCAAGCAGCTCCTGGAGCTTGTTCCCGACGAGATGCAATCACCGACGTTGACCGCCCAATGGGAGCAAAAGCTCGCCGCCATCGCCAAAGGAAGCCTGAACAAGCGCGCCTTTATCGAAGAGATGAAAGCGTACGCGCGAGAAGTCGTACAGGAGATCAAAAACAGCGACAAGACGTTCCGCCACGATAACCTGACGAGAAGCAAATGTCCGGAGTGCAGCAAGCTTTTGCTGGAGGTAAACGGAAAGCGCGGCAAGATGCTCGTCTGCCAGGACCGCGAATGCGGCTACCGCAAAAGCATTGCCAAGCAGACGAACGCCCGCTGCCCGAAATGCCACAAGCGGCTGGAAATGCGCGGCGAGGGCGAAGGGCAAATGTTCGTTTGCGCTTGCGGGCACAGGGAAAAGCTCTCGACGTTCAAGGAGCGCAGAGAGAAGGAAAAGGGCAGCAAAGTGTCCAAGAAGGAAGTCGCCAAGTATTTGAAATCGCAGGAGAAGGAGAGCGACGAAGGTATCAACTTCGCGCTGAAGGACGCGCTCTCCAAGTTCAAATTCGAGTAGGGAAGCACGTGCGCAGCAACTGACGAAAACCCTGGCCAGCCGTTTTGGCCGGGGGCTTTTCAGCTCCGAACCAGTCTGCGCCTAGGCTCGTGAAAGAAAAGAGGATGGACATGGGATTTTTCGGCAGCCGTAAAGAAGAAACAGACGCAAAAGCAACAGCAAGCGTCCTGTTGACTGTCCATGACAACGAACGAACCATCCGGCAGGAGACCGCCGCGATGGCTGCGTTTCTGAACACGCTCATCCAGCAAGCGATCCGGGAACAAAAAGAGGTTGTCTTTTTGTGCATCGGATCGGACCGCTCGATTGGCGATGCGCTGGGGCCATTGGTCGGCACGATGCTGGTGGAGGCGGGCGTCACCCACCGCGTTTACGGAACGCTGGAGGAGCCGGTTCATGCCTTCAATCTGGAGCCGACCTTGAAGGCGATCAAGCGGCAGTTTCGGCAGCCGCTCATCATTGGCATTGACGCCGGGCTGGGGGAGAAGGAGCAGGTTGGCGCGGTCATTTTGAAGGAAGGTCCGCTGCTTCCGGGGCGGGCTTTGCAAAAAATGCTGCCGCCTGTAGGGGACTATCGCATGGCAAACGAGCCTATCATGCCCGCCCCTCCATGTAAAGCCGCCCACGTAACCATCCGCCTGTTAAAAACCCATTTACACAAAAAAATTTACATTCCCAGAAATGGACTGCGAACGCTTAGTCATTCAAGAATCCCACCCGTACACCGCAAGCTGGAAGGCTTGCGGCTTTAGCCGTGGGAGTCTCAAACCGATCTGACTGGCACTTGTCGCAAAGCGGCGGACATGGATCTCGCCATTCGCATGATGTCGATGCAAAAGCCGCACCAGGCGCTGGCGATCACGGGAGCGATCTGTACCACGGCGGCCGCTTTTCTGCCTGACACCGTCCTCTCCGAGCTGATCGACATCAAGCGGGAGGTGCTGCGGCTCGCGCATCCCGGAGGCATCATCGAAACGAAGGCCGAATTTGTCGCGGGCCATATCAGCGCGATCAAAGTCGTGCGCACGGCGCGGATGATTTTGGAAGGGAATGTGTACACGAAAAGCCATTACGCGCTTGCTTCCCAGTCCCAGTTGGCGTAATGGGGGGAGAGCAGCCCGCGGAACGCCGCCGAAAGCCAGCGAAAGCCGCTGACGGATGCGCTCGTCGAGTGGCATCCCAGGTCCCGGCACTGCAGCAACAAAGAACGCTCCACTACCAAAAAACCTCCGCCAGCCAAAAACGCTCCGGTCGGACTGGGGATGAATCCCTGGTTCTGGCGGGAGCGTTTTTGGCTGTTGACGCGTGTTCACAAAATAAAAATTGCAAGTTAGGCGCAGGGGGCATATACTCACAGTAAGAAGTGAGTAATCACTCGCTTTTCGTGAAGTTCATCCGGCGACGTGCATCATGATCTGCACAAAGAGGGCAAACTGCCCGTTTTTTGGCCGTAAAAATAAAGTGATTACTCACTCATTACAGATGGGAGAGGTTCTGCATGAAACGTGTCTTGCGCGCTGTAAGTATCGGCAGCCTGATTCTCGCTCTGTCAGGCTGCGGCCTGCTCGGGGAAAAGCAGCAGCCACTGTCGGGGACAATCGAGGCGGATGAATGGCCGATCGTGGCCGAGGTAGGCGGGCTGGTGACGAAGGTGATCGCCGAGGAAGGTAGCGAGGTGAAAAAAGGCGAGGTGCTGGCGGAAATCGACCCGCGCAGCTACCAGATCAGCGTGGCGGAGGCCAAGGCCGCATGGGAGCAGGCGAGGGCCAGGCTGGAGGAAGCGAAGGCAGGCTCGCGCGACCAGACGATTCAGAAGGGAGTGGCCGCCGTTCAGCAGGCGAATGCCAGCATCCGTTTGGCGCAGGCGAGAAAAAGCCAGGCAGAGGCTGGAATTGCCCGGGCGCAGGAGCAACTGGCGCAGGCCGAATCGCAGCGCGCGGGAGCGGAGGAGACGCTGCGCTACCAGCAAAAGCGGCTGCAAGAGGCGACGGCCTTGTATGAAAAAGGGGCGATCTCGCAAAAAGATTTGGATACGCAAAAAGAGGCGGTCAGCCAGGCGACTACCCAGTTGAACCAGTGGACGGCACAGGTGGCGCAGGCCAAGGCGGCGTACCGTTTTGCCCAGGAGGACGCGGCTGCGGCGGCTGCCCAGGTCGGCACAGCAAAAGCCCAGCAGCAAGGAGCGCAAGCCGAGCTTGATCTGGTGCGGGCAGGCAGTACGGACTACGCCATCCGGGCACTGCTGGCAGCGGAGGAGCAGGCGCAGGCGAGGCTCGACCAGGCGATGCTGCAGCTTGAAAAGACGCGGATTGTCGCCGCAGAAGACGGCGTTTTGCTGCGCTCCTCCATCGAGCAGGGAGAGGTCGCCAAACCGGGGGCTACGTTGTTTACGATGATGAAGGCAGACCAGCTCAAGCTCGTGGTGTACATCCCGGAAGCGCAGTTGAATCGGGTGCAAAAAAGGCAGGAGGTCGGCATCAAGGTCGATGCGTACCCGGATGAGACGTTTACAGGCACGATCAGCCGCATCGCGGACAAAGCGGAGTTTACGCCGCGCAATGTGCAGACGCAAGACGAGCGGACCAAGCTTGTGTTTGCCGTCACGATTGACGTCGCTAAAGGCCAGGACAAACTCAAGCCGGGCATGCCTGCCGATGTGCTGCTGCCAGACGGGGAGGGAGGCCGATGAGCGCCGCCGCCATTACGTGCCAGCAACTGACCAAGCGCTTCGGAGAGCGGGTCGCCGTCAACAGCCTGACCTTGACGGTGCCAAAAGGCTCGATTTACGGCTTCCTCGGCCCGAACGGCTCGGGAAAATCGACGACGATTCGCATGCTGTGCGGGCTGATGACGCCGACGACGGGCAGCGGAACGGTGCTCGGCTATGACGTCATGACACAGAGCGAAGAGATCAAGCAACGCATCGGCTACATGTCGCAAAAGTTCAGCCTGTATGAAGATTTGACAGTGGAAGAAAACCTCGATTTTTACGCGGGCGTCTACCAGCTTGGCGCAGCAGAGCGGCGGAAAAGAAAGGCGGAGCTGATCGAAATGGCAGGGCTGACAGGCCGGGAGAAGCAGCTCGCAGGCTCGCTGTCCGGCGGCTGGAAGCAGCGTCTCGCCTTGTCCTGCGCTCTTTTGCACAAGCCGGAGCTGCTGATTCTCGACGAACCGACGGCCGGAGTCGACCCGGTGTCGCGGCGCATTTTCTGGGAAGTAATTCACGAGCTGGCTGAGCAAGGAATTACCGTGCTGGTGACGACGCACTACATGGATGAGGCCCAGACGTGCGACTGGATCGGGTTCATTTTTTTCGGCAACCTGCTTGCGGAAGGAACCCCGCAGGAATTGATCGAGCAGATGGGCGCGGACAATCTGGAGGACGTGTTCATCGAGCTGGTGCGGCGCGAAGAAGCGCGGCAGGTAGCGGAGGGGGGAGCGCGATGAGACGGTTTGTCTGGGGGCGCTACTGGTCCATCGTCAAAAAGGAAGTGATCCAGATCAAACGCGATCGGCCCAGCCTGGCGATTGCGCTGGTCATGCCGCTGATGCTTTTGTTTTTGTTCGGGTACGCAGTCAACACGGATGTGAACGACATCCGCATGGCGGTCTGGAACCAGAGTCCGTCAGCCGCAAGCCGGGAGCTGGTCGATCAGTTCGTGCACACGAAAATTTTTCAGGCGACGGCGAGTGTCGGCGGCTACCGGGAGCTGGAGGCGATGCTGGACGAGGGAACGGCAGATGTCGGGCTGGTGATCGGGCCGGACTACACGCGCCAAAAAGACCGCGGCGAGCCAGCGCATATTCAGCTTCTCGTCAACGGCTCCGATCCGAACATCGCGCGCACGGCTGTGTCCAACGCCCAACTGATCGTGCAGCACCAGGCGATCAGCTTGCAGGAAAAGAAGCTGGAAAAGCAGGGAATGGGCGAGCTGACGCTGCCGCTTGCGCTGGAGACGCGCGTGCTGTTCAATCCGAATATGGAGAGCATCGTCTTCAATATCCCTGGCCTGATCGGGCTGATTATGCAAAACGTCACGATGATTTTGACCGCCTTTTCGCTCGTCCGTGAAAAAGAACGGGGCACGATGGAGCAACTCGTCGTGACGCCGATTCGCCCGCTGGAGCTGATGCTTGGCAAAATTACGCCGTATGTCGGCGTCGGGCTGTTTTCGTTTTGCCTCGTGCTCTTCGTTGGGACTGCCTGGTTCGGGGTTCCGGTCAAAGGCAGCATCGGCCTGTTGGTCGCCTTGTCCGTCCTGTTTCTCGTGACCACGCTGCTGCTGGGAATTTTGATCTCGACCGTAGCGAAGACGCAGCTTCAGGCGATGCAGATGGCCTTCGCGCTCATCCTGCCCAGCGTGCTTTTGTCCGGGTTCATGTTCCCGCGCGATTCGATGCCGGTCGTGATACAATGGTTAGGCGGGCTTGTCCCGTTGACCTATTTTCTGGAAATTTTGCGGGGAATCTTTTTGAAAGGCGTAGGCGCCGAGGCACTCTGGAAAGAGATCGTCGGGATGGGCGCATTCAGCCTGGTCATTTTGGCCGTTGCCATCGGCAGATTCCGCAAAAAGATCGAATAGAGGAGCGTAAACGTCGTATGAACAAGCCGCCGTCGTTTGAAGAGGGCCTGTTGCAATATGTGGAAGAGCTGAAAGACGAGAGCGAGATGACGGAAAAGCAGCGCAATATTTTGCGGGCCTCCGTCAAGCTGTTCGCGGAAAAAGGCTTCCATGCCAGCTCTACCTCGGAAATCGCCAAAGAGGCGGGAGTGGCTGAAGGGACGATTTTCCGCCATTACAAATCGAAAAAAGACATTTTGCTCGCCGTCGTGGCACCCGTGCTGGTGAAATTCGCGGCGCCGTTCATCCTGAAGGACGTGCGCGAGATCTTCAAGGAGCAGGCGCAAAAGCCGTTTGGCGAAATCGTCACGGAGCTGTACCGGAATCGCCTGAACCTGGTCGTCGCCAACGAAAAGCACATTCGCATCTTGCTCCAGGAGGCGTTTTTCCACGACGAGATTCGGGAAGCGCTGATCGCGACTGTCTTTAAGGATGCCAAACTGATGGCGCAAAAGCTGATCGAAGCAAAAGTGGCTGAGGGCGAGCTGCGTCCGCTGCCGAGCCAGGCGGTCTTTCGCGTCGTGCTGTCTGCGATGATCGGCCTGGTGCTGTTTCGCCAGGTGCTGGACGAGGACGATTATGCAGCCTACAGCGATGAAGAGCAAATTGCTATGACCGTCGATATTTTGCTGAACGGGATTGGGAAATAAATGTTTATAGAGAAGCGAGCATTTTCTTTCGGAAGGGCCTGGTGAAAATCCGCGAAGGAATGGTATAACGCCAACCAACTTGCTGCTGTTTGCTGGTGGAGGAGAGAAAACCGTGTGTGAATAGGCCAACAAGCTTCCCTGCCCGGGGAAGCTTGTTGGCACTAAAGCGGAAAGCTGTTGTGATCTCGGTCGCCGTCCAAGTGGAGGAACCTCCGCAGCTGATACGGGACTTGTGGTGAATGCCGTTACTTTGGAAATTGTTGGATTACCAATTTTGATATTAATTATGTACAGGTCCGGCTGAATTAGTGGAGGTAAACTAACAAGCAAAAGGAACCGTTTTACTGGGACAACGGGAACCCACCATACATATCTACTGTCCAAATATTCTTATAATCTGGCCATTGTTTTAAACTCACTCTGAATAACCACTGATCTTTTGTTATAACAAGAATGTGGCGTTCATGCTCGCTTTTATGAATCGTTTGAAATGACTCCATCTCTTTCTCTAAATGGTGGGTGAGGAAATCATCGAGCACTTTTTTATAATCTTGCCGATTTGAATCATTTTGTATTTCGCTTAGTTTCTGTGAGTCGAACTCCTCACCAGAATTAAAATCGTGAATGAGATGGTACTGATCTACAAGTTTATCACGGTCCACGATGGAGGAAGAGGACAAAGAATGGATGTTATCTTTCGTTTCACATCCAATTAAACAGAGTAATATTAGACAAAGAGCCTGTAACTTCATCAATATCTCCTCATTTCTATTTTAGGACGTGTCTGAAAACTAAAGAAAATGTGGTATGATTTAGGAAAAACGAATGGAGCAACGAGCATGATTCAAAGA